>JBEPWX010000198.1:0-6256 GCA_041642235.1 Mariniphaga sp. | reverse complement strand
TAGTAGGATTGGGAGGTGGTTGGCACGTGACCCATTATATAAAAAGTACACTGATTTAAGCCCATTTAGTTTTGTTGGAAATATGCCTATTATAGCAAAAGATCCTGATGGGAAAAAAATATGGATAGCATATCGAGTTGGTGAAGAAACAAAATATTGGGATTATGAATCAGAATTAGATCCTCCTGATAATGATTTTTTATTACAGACTATTGCTGCTTTAGATCAATTAACTGCATCTAAAGAGGCGATTGATAATAATGTAGGTGAAGCTACAACTGAAAGGAATTATAAAGTGAATGATGAAGGTGATTTAGTGCGTTGTGATAAAGAAATGGTATCTGGAAATGTAGTTAAAGATTTCATGAAAGGAGGGCAATTAGAGGAAGTTGACATTCTAATACAAAATAGCGATATTTCTGGAGAAAATGAAAAGGCTGAAAACAAAGCATTAAATAGAAATAATAATAAAAAATATTTTCCAAAATCAGAAGGTGCAAAAACAGCAGATTTTTCCTGTTTTTCAGGTTGAACCCATGAAATTAAAAACAGAAATATTCCAAAAATGAATACACCAATAAATTTAGGAGCGGTTTTTCTTTTAACAGTTAAGTTCATGGTTCATATATAGTTGATTTCACTTTACGGTTCTATTCAAAAACAAACGTTCCGAATTTTTTGTATTCATGAAAAGTTTTATCGGTCTTTTGCCATGAAAAAGTTGTCGTGCCCTGATCGTGATCAATCCGGTATAAATTGGCCCGCCATGTAGTTCCGCTTTTGGGAGGAACATTTGGAAGCGGCGTTAACAGGTCATACGGAATGAAAATTTCGGCAGTCCATGCCGAAACTGTGGCGCCGCTTTCTTTTTTTCCTCCCCTGACACTTGTTGCGTGACGGGTTTTTCTATCGCCTTCATAGTGCCAGGGAAGCCAGCCAAAAAAACGGCCCTTGTTATTCGGAACGAGAATGGGCAACTCGTAATTCATTGGTGAAAGTTCATATTCGAAATAAACGGGAAACGTTTCATCTGTCCACAAGAAAACCTCAACCACATCCTCGTGCCACAAATCTTCATTATCGGAGGTAATGGTTGAAACAAGCTTCTTGTCTTCGCAATCGAAAAGAAAGTAAATGCCGGTTTCGGAATAGAGCACCTTTGCTTTTGTCTCATAAGTATCCGGCTTTGTAACCCGCTGTGGCAAATTTATCCATTCAGAAGTTGCCCATTCAGCAGCGCTTCCGTCTCCCGTAACTTCAAAATCCCCGCTTTTCTTTATGGTAACAGTTCCATCGTTTTGTCCTTTTGCCTGTAAACCAGCGTTAACTGCCACCAGGAGAAAAAATACAACGGAGGATTTTAGTGTAAGCTTTTTCATGTTATTTTAATTGTTAATTTTTAAAGGTATTCGATGCAACTCCCTTTTTTCACGCAAAGGTGCAAGGACGCAAAGGAGATTGTTCGACAGTTCGAACCCTCAAACTCTCAAATCTTCAAACCTCCTTATTGTCAAAGCTCTTTGTCATGGATGTTTCATGTTATGAATTAAATGATTAATTACCGGTTCACCGGAATACATTCTATCAACAGATGTTCCTTAAATGTAGGGCTGATATTTCCTTCGGGCCCGGAGACTCTTCCCATATCCACTTCATTGACGTAATCGTAAACTTTATATTCTTTATTTTCAAGTCCGCGCAATTCGAGCGGCCCCTGCCACTCATCCGCATAAAAGGCATAATAAAAATTCTTATCTTTTTGAATGACATGCGATTCAGGCTTGTCGTAAATAATATCGTAAAGGTTCAGGTAATTGCCTTTGCTCAGCATTTTTTCGTTGTAAAGGGTTACCCATTTCTCCCAGTGTTTTTCCCGTTCTCCGGTTAACTGCATATTTTCGGGCCCGTTTGGCCAGGTGAATTTGGTGCCAATCACACCGCCTGGCCCCATGGCCGTGGCAAAATCCTGTCCCACTTTGGCTGTATCACTTTTATCATTCATGTCAACTTCCAACCGGATATGTTCCACATGATCGGTGTAAACCGGCGCATCGGGCCCCCACAAAGCTTTCATGGCTTTCACCCTTCGCCTGGATTGTTCCACGCTTGTAGGGTCAGAAGTCACTGGCTGATCTGTAAAAACCGACTGGTAAAAATCCTGGGTTGTCCCGCAATTGCAAATTTCAGTGACCGAATTTGGCTTAATTGATTTTGACGTTTCATAAATAGCCTGCAAAAGTTTGGGAAGATCCTGATAAGATTCCGCCGGATCTTTATGATTATGCGCCGGATTGTGACACGGTGGCACAACATAATACGCGTCCAGCTTGTGCCCGTCGAAACCCCATTCACCGATGAAACGGGTGGTCAGTTCTTTCATATACTCCTGCACTTCGGGAAGACTGGGGCAAAACTGGTACATATCGCGGACATCTCTTGGGTATTCACCATTTTCATCCATTATCAGCCACTCCGGGTGGTCTTTGGCAATTTGTGCCATTCCCGGATCCACCGAACCTCCCCAGGTGGGTATTGTTTCGGGCTGCACCGGTGTAGGTGCCCACCATATTTTCACTTTAAATCCCTGGCTGTGCAGCGAATCTACAAATGCTTTCACCTGTTTTTCCCCTCCGGGAAAAGTAAAATCCCGCAGTTTCCAGTCGCCGTATTTGTCCCACCAGCGGTCGTCAATTACCACCCATTTAATTCCCAGTTCCTTCAATTTTGGAAGTGTTCCGTAAATATCATCGAGGGTAAAATCGGTTAAATATCCCCAGCCACACCAAATGGCATCGTGGGCTTCCTCAGACGGCTCCTTCTGCACAACTCCCTGGTCTGCCATAAGTTCTGAAAAAGTCCTAAGGGGATCATAATAATCCAGTGAATGAGCGATAACTGCTCCTTTCAGCGTCTTAAAGTTTTCTCCGGGCGCCAATGTTTTTTCCACCTCCTTTTGCATCGACAGGTTCACCCTTTTGTCGGAAGCGACTTCCACCGGAAATGAAACCAGTTGCGGTTTAGGATCAAGGTGGGCAATGGCCAAACCGGCCTTTTGATTCCAGATATCAATAAACGGTGTTCCGCCTCCCGTTTTGGTTTCCGGTTGAACGCCCATCCAATTCTCCTGGCTGAAACCATCTTTTATAGGAATCACATAATCGAGCCCCCAGGCAACGGAAGCTCCCTGGTACGACCAAAAATCGTAAGGCTGATTCCGGGAATCTGTTAACGACGCATCTACCCGGTAAAAATTGGAAACAGATTTGTTCACTGTTACATCCGAAGTGCCGGTATTTGCATAAACCGCCGAAATGATTGCAGCATCGGGATAATTCCCGTATAGTTCAGCCGTTAGTGTTTTTTCGATCAGTCCGCCATTTTCCGGTTCGGCAACTCCTTTCAATGTCAGTTTTCGGCCTTTTCCAAAATTTGTTTCAACAGGCTCAACCTGCACCTGGTCATAATCGACAGTAAAATCTGTTACTTCTGAGCCGTTCACCACAACGAAATGGCTCGGTTTTGAATGATCACCTGCACCAACAAAATTGAGCGGAATTTCTTCACCGCCCCGTAAAATTTCGAGATTCATTTCTGAATCGAACTTCAATTCAATTCCCGGATTCCGAAACCAAATGTCGCCTCCACGGGAAAATGAAAAGTCTTTTCTTTTTGTTGAACAGGAAAAAGCTAATACAAGGGAAAACAATACGGTGAATACAAATCTGCCTCGTTTCATGTTTTTAATTCTTTAAGTTTTTAAATTCGGGGAAAACCCTTTCTGCATTTTTAAAATAAATTTTTTCGATTACCCTCTTCGGAAGTTTGAGGCCTTTAAATACACCATCCACTTTCCAGGAGGACATGGGTTCATCTGTAGTCAGAAATTTCCAGTCACTTATCCATTCTTCATGAACTTTTTCTTTAAGCTTCTCCGGGTCTGCTTCAGCGCCTTCGTAGTCTCCCCGGTCTGTTCCGTAAAGAATACGGTCCTGGTACATGATGAAAAAATTCCTGACTTTTTCCCAATCCTCCTGAGCCTGAACCTGTATGTGGCAAATCCTTTCGGCTATATCCATCGTTGAATTGGGGAAGCGTTCAAAATGCTCTGCCATTTCATCCACACTCCATTCAAGACTTCCGAGGTGGGCGCCCATAAAAATCAAATCCGGGTGCTTTTCAAGCATACGGTCGCGGGCGGCAATTTGTTCTTCATACGACGGATACTCCGGATGCAAATACATGTGGTATTCAGGATGTTCTTTAAAATAAGTCTTGTCGTTGTTCACAGTCATCTCATCTAAGGGAAGCCAGCAATTCCGCGGCTCGCCCAAATGCCCGCAAACAGGTACCCCTTTTTCTTCGAGGTAGTTAAAAACCGGATCAAATTTGGGATCATCGATCATGATAAATCCACCATCCTGATCCTGTTCGACCATGCCAATATTTTTCCAAACTTTTACACCGATGGCGCCCATTTCAAAAGATTCCTTCAGGTAGGCAAACGTATTGTCCAGCCATTCACCGGTTCCCCATCCCTCCATCGAAAAAGAGGTAAGGAAAGCGAGATGGTTCGGAAAAGCCTCTCTCTGAAAAACAGCCAGCTCCCTCTGTTCTTCAATGGTTACTCCGATTGGTGCATCAGTGTTTATCGTCAGAATGCGGAAATTATCATCGACCGCCTGTTCCATAAAAGCCAGCCTTTTTGTGTTTAAATGACAATGGATATCAATTTTAGCCATTTTCTTAAAATCAGCTTCTGTTAAATATTCTTCCTTTGAGTTTTCACAGGATACAAAAGCATATCCGGCCAATAAAATGGCCAGAATGATCAATGAGACAATGCTTCCGGGATTTTGATATTTTTTTTTCATTTTTTTATTTAATCGTATCATTTTATTTTTTCTGTCGTTTATCGACTTTATTACTTTCATTTCTTTAAAGCCAAACAAAATAACAAAAGAAAAACGGAAAAACAAGAAATATATTAATCAAAAACTTTAAATAATGCTTTAAATATTCTGCCATAAGATGTACATCACCGATAGCCGGATATCACTGATATCCTATCTTTTGGGGCCGATGTATTCACGGGCAACAACAATATTATCAATAAAAAGAACCTGGTCACTTGGAGCAACATCTAATCCTCCGTGATATACATTTAACCAGATTGTTTCAATCTTTAGATCCGAAGTTTTCCTGTACATAAGATTGGTTTTTTCATACGCAGGTTCTCCATCCACCCATCCCCTGAGAATGCCATCGTTTTGTTCTGGTGTATTCATTTTAACATACATTTCTATGCAATACCACCTGTTTTTTTCCAGATATCCTCTGTTGTCAATATTCCAAATAAAGTAATTTCCCCATTGACCCTTCATGTCGGCATGATACACGTAATTTCCAATAGGTGTTTTTCCATTTGTTGTCTTTTCATAAAGACCTCTGGCCGACCATCCGTTATAACCGTCTGAAGGTCTGCCGCCCCAGCCTCCTTTATTGTAAGTTCCTGCAATACCAGGAAATTTGCCACTGAATGATGGTGACCATCCATCTCCAATTCGAAGGTAATATCTAAAATATATTTCTTCTGGTTCCGAGCCGGTTTTTTCCTTAAATTTATACTGAATACTAATGCCCGAATTTTTACCTTCAGGTACTGTAACCTCCAGTGCTCTCCCATCAAGCGGAACGAATTTTTCTTTCTCATTCGAAGTAACCAGAGGATGAGTCCCTGAAGTATTCCAGTCACTGGTCCAGCTTGACTTTTCAAAATTGGTAAATAGCAATACGTTGGGATCGGTTTCAATGTTCTCATCATTCCGATAGTACTGGGCAATTCCACCTAATGAATCCACTTCAAAAACAACCGGGTTAATGCTAATTTTATTGCCTGTGATAACGATACCTTTACCTGCCAATAATTTATCCTGTTTATTATTCCAGTTAGTAATATCATTTTGATTAATTGCTCCGGCCACAGAAGATTCAAAAACAGGATCGGTTTCGATGATTGATCCTGTAAAAGTTTCAGCGGTTTGTGCGTGCAATGCATAAGGCACACTTAATATTTGGCTTGTTCCTGTAAGGGAATATGCAGTTCCGCCAGTTGGGTCCGTCTCAGTTTTAATGAAATAGGGGCCTTTTGACCAGTCTATGGCCTTAAAGTCAGGCTTCCACCATGATTTGTTACCTGCGCCAATCTCAATATTTAACAACCCATTGGAATTGGTAACTGACGAGTGAGTTTCACTAT
>JBEPWX010000197.1:0-6288 GCA_041642235.1 Mariniphaga sp. | reverse complement strand
AATTTGCCCGGGAAATACAGATTCAGCAGATTTGTCGCGTCCAGGTGGCAGGGAAATTACCAACACATCGGCATTGAAAAAATTCTTTGAACCCATTTTAACTATTCCTGGTTCAATTTCCAAATAAAATGGTTTAATTTCTGCTTCTGCGAGTTCGAAAATACGTTTTGGAGTACTTGTTGATCCATTTACCAGGTAACCGTTCGACAACAGACTTTTACCAAGCTGAATACCTAACCAACCACAACCAAGAATAGAAATGACCTTGTGCATAATTTCAATATTTTGGAGGGGTTTTTTTGTTGCTGATTTAATGATAACCCAATTTAGTTAAATTTCAGGATAAATTATTAAATTGTCACATAATTATTTATAAACTTGTTAATTAATTTAGGTTATTTGATATCGGGCATTATTTCAGATCGTTCTAAATTTAGAAAACACATTAAACAAATTATTATGCTCAGGATATTTTTGTTCCTTATTGCAGCTTTCGCCATACTCATGTTACCCAATTGCCAAAACACAAAAATCAATCGGATTAACATGGATAACTATTTTGCCTGGTGCATTGTTCCGTTCGACAATCAAGAACGATCTCCTGAGCAGCGGATCGAGATGCTTAAAGAGCTGGGGTTCGAAGCTTATGCTTATGATTGGCGTGAAAAGCACCTGCCTGAAATGGCCAGGGAACTTCAGCTGGCAAAAGAACGCAATATTAATGTGGTTGCCGTCTGGATGTGGATCGACAGTCAGGATGCTGCAGGGAATCTTTCCGAAAACAACCAAAAAGTATTGGAAGCGCTGGCAGAAACCCAGCTTAAAACACAAATATGGGTTAGTTTTCCGGAAAGCTATTTTAATGATTTAAATGAAGAGCAAAAAATTGAAAAAGCTGCTGAGATGATTTCTTATGTCAGCCTGGAAGCGGAAGATCTTGGTTGCAGAGTGGGGTTGTATAACCATGGTGGCTGGTTCGGTAAGCCTGAAAACCTGGTGAACATTATAGAATCGATGCCACGGTTGGATATCGGCATTGTTTTTAATTTTCACCATGCACACAATATGATTGATGAATTCCCTGAATTGGTACAAATAATGATTCCCCATCTTTGGGCTGTGAATTTGAACGGCATGAACCCTGATGGTCCGAAAATACTGCCGATAGGCAAAGGAGAAAAAGAGGCTGATATGATTGCTGTTTTGGAAGAAAAAGGATTTCACGGCCCCTATGGTATTTTAGGGCATGTGGAAGATGCGGACGTAAAAAAGATATTAAATGAAAACTTAAAAGGATTAAAAGTAATTCTTAAAAACGACTGATTAAATGATTATTATCAAAACGGACCACTGTACAAATTGAATAGCCGGTTATGTATCCGGCTTTAGATACCAATTGCAATTTTCATGATAACTTTGTAATATCATCTATATTGATTTTTAAAAAAGGTTCATACTATAACAGTTAATTATTTTTTGTAAATTTCCTGTCACAAAATCATTCATAAAAAAACAATGCAGGAAAAAAAACAAGAACCGGATTTGAATGATGAAGTTGTAGATTATGAATTATGGTTAAAAACAATTCTTGAAAATTCTTTATTGGGTGTCCTTGTACTGAAATCAATTCGGGACAATAACGGCGGAATAATTGATTTTAAAATTCTGTTTGCAAATAATAAAATTGAAGAAACACTTGAAAGAAAAGGACTTTCGGGAAGAAGTTTACTCAAAGAATTTCCCGGAAAACTGGAATCAGGGCTGTTTGAGCAGTATATAGAAGTTTCCGAAAGCGGCAAGCCATGGGAAGATGAAGTCTATTACAATTATGAAGGTTTTGAATACTGGATTTCTGTTAAGGCAATTAAGCTGGACGATGGCTGTCTGGTAACTTATTCTGATATTACCACACAAAAAAAGGCAGACATTCAGTCAGCTTATCATGAAGAGTTGCTGCAGGCTACACTCGATTGCTCACCAAATTACATCCAGGTGTACAAAGCTGTACGGGATGATAAAGGAAAAATTATAGATTTTATTTGGGTTTTGCAAAATCACATTTCAATTAATGCTTCGGGAAATTTGGAAGGTAAATTATTGCTTTCGGAAAATCCCGGAGTTATTAAATCGGGTACCTTTGATCGATTTGTAAAAGTTACAGAAACAGGTATTCCTGAACAAGCAGAGCTTAATTACGAACAATTTAACAATTGTTTTTTTCAATCAGTTGTCAAACTCGGTGACGGAGTGGCAGTCACTGCGACTGACATTACAGAGCAGAAAAAAAAGGAACAGGAGATACTTCAGTTAAAGGAAGACATAAAGAATAATGCTGTTGACCGCTACAATTCTTTGTTCAATTCAATAGACCAGGGATTTTGTACAATAAAAGTAAAATTCGACAAGCGCAATAAACCTGTCGATTATCAATTTATGGAAGTAAGCCCTTCATTTGAACATCACACAGGCATTAAAGATGGTAAAGGGAAATGGATGCGTGAAATTGCTGCCAACCAGGATGAATTCTGGTTTCAAAAATACGGCACTGTTGCCTATACCCGAAAATCGGAGCGATTTGAATATTATTCTACTCCTCTGAAGCGCTGGTGGAGTGTATATGCCTTCCCTATCGATGCCCCTGAACTTAGACATATAGGCGTTTTATTTTATGATATTACTGCACGCAAAGAAGAAGAAGAAGAAAAGGCGGAATTGTTTCAAAGAATTGCCAAAGAGAAAGCCGTATTAACTGCCACACTTGATTCTTTACCGCTGGCTGTATGGATTGCTGATAAAAGTGGAAAGATCATTCAAAGCAACAAACAAACTGAAATACTTTGGGGTAAAGAGGGAAATTATGCTTCAGGTTTGTATGACTATAAAAGGTTCAGGGGATGGCGACCGAAAACAGGTAAGCAACTAAAATCTGAAGACTGGGCCATGGCACGTGCACTGAACAAAGGAGAAACAATTATTGAAGAAGAAATAGAGATCCAGCGATTCGATGGCAAGAAGGCTTATATCCTGAATAATGCAGCTCCTGTTCGGGATGAATCGGGAAATATTATTGGCGGAGTTACAGTAGAACAGGATATAACCGAAAGGAAGAAAATTGAACAGAAACTTAAAGCTGCTGAGGCAAGAAAAGCCTATTTGCTAAAATTATCAGATGCATTACGTTTCCTTAATGATCCAGTCAAGATTCAATATGAGGCAGTTCAAATGCTTGGCGAATATCTGGGCGCAAACAGGGTAGGTTATGCAGAAGACAACGGTGACGGAAAGACAATTACTGTTACCCGTAATTACACTAATGGCGTTTCAGGAATTGAAGGCACTTATGATTACAAAAATTACGGCCCTTTTCTTATGCAGGAATTCATGAAAGGAAATACGGTGATAAAAGATGATATTGCCAATGACCCATTAATTACACCTGAAGAAAAAGAAGAACATCGTATTCTACAGCTTGGCGCATCAATTAATAAACCACTGTTAAAAATGGCAGGCTTTCGGCAGTACTATTCGTTCACTATAAAGAAGGACATCACTGGACCAGTGAAGAAATTTCCCTGCTTGATGAGACAGCAGAACGAACATGGGCTGCTGTTGAATGGGCTCGTGCAGAAGAGGCTCTAATAAAAGCGAAAGAGAGTTACCAGAACAAGCTTGAAATGGAGGTTAAAATACGCACCGCAGAGCTCATGGAAAATAAACAATTTACGCAACTGATCACAGACTCGATGCCTGATATACTATTTGTTTATGATATTAATAAATGGAAAATAATTTTTGTTAATAAAGGAATAACTTCAAGTCTTGGTTATTTGCCAAACGAGGTTTATGCTTCCGACAGGAAAGGCTTTGAAAAGATGTTGCACCCTGATGATTTAAAACGACGGATCAATGAAATGACCAGGATGGTTAATTTGCTACCGGGTGAGATTAGGGAATCGGAATTCAGGATAAAAGACAAAGATGGAAGAATTCACTGGTTGAATGTTCGTGATCTATTTTTTAAGGCTGGAAAGAACGGAAAAACCAGCCAGGTTTTAAGTATATGCCAGGATGTAACCGAAAAGAAAGAGGTCATCGATGCATACCGCAAAGAAAAAAACCGCAGTAAGGAACTTAAAAGGATGAACGAATTAATGGATACGTTTGTATTCGCAGCCGCTCATGATCTGAAAGCACCGGTTTCAAACCTTCAAATGCTGACACAGGTTATAGAAAATACAGAAGACACAGAAAAACAACTAATGCTGCAGCAAAAATATTCGGGGATTATAGAAACACTTGACCTTACCATATCCGGACTGGTTAAAGTGCTGGCTATAGAGAAAGACTATGCTTCGGGAACAAAAGTGGTTCATTTTAAAAAAATATATACCAAAGTTGTAGCAGAACTACATGATGAAATAAATAAAATAGAGCCAGAAATACATACTGATTTTTCAGAATGTAAATCCATTGTCTACATTGAATCCTATGTTTTCAGCATTTTCAGAAATATGCTTAGCAATGCTATGAAATTCAGATCGGAAGAAAAAAAACTGGCAATTGATATCCGGTCGGGTCGTGAGAAAACATTCGTCTGGCTTTCTTTTTCCGATAATGGTACCGGAATCGATCTTCAGCAATATGGCAAAGACCTGTTTAAGCCTTTTAAACGCTTTTCATCTAAAATCAAGGGCAGCGGACTGGGACTGCATCTTGTGAAAAGTATTGTCACAAAAAATGGTGGAGAAATTAACGTGGAAAGCAAGAAATCTGAAGGAACAACGTTTAAATTATTTATGGTGCCGTACAAAGAATAACTGGTATGATAAAGATCTTATTACTCGATGACGATGAGCTGGCAAACGAACTGGTGGTATTTATTTTGAAACTGGCAGGTGTAAAAAATTACGACATTTGTACTTCGGGTCAGGATGGTCTTAAATATTTGGATAAATGCAAGGCTGAAAATGATTTTCCCGATATAATGTTTGTCGATGTTAACATGCCTGGGATGAACGGATTTGAATTTATCGAATTGTATGAAAAAGATTACAGAAGTTACAGTCCTGATGCGCGAGTTATAATGCTAACCAATTCTGTATTGGCAAAAGAGAAAAAACATGCCGTTGGGTTTGAGTCAGTTTACGACTTTTGGAATAAACCATTAACTCAACAACGGCTTATTAAACTGATTGAAACTGTAAAAGCAGATAACCTGTGAAACCTGAATAGTTTTGTTTGGGTAAAAAAAAAATTTACTTCGTAGACTTGCATTCCTGAATTTTCTCATAAAAAATTTACCCCGTGCAGGTTTTTTAATGTTATCGAAAGATGAAGGGAATCAACTTATTTACCCTATTGATTCATAAAAGCAACAGAAACAGGAAAAAAAATCTTTTATCTTCGTATACTTGAAAAGAAATTTGGATGAATTTTTCAAATAAAAACATTTGGATAACAGGAGCCTCTTCGGGAATTGGGAAGGCTGTAGCTATTGAACTTTCAAAAGAGAAGACTCATTTAATTCTTTCAGGACGAAACGAGTATTCCCTGCAGGAAGTAGCTGCCACTTGTAAGGAAAATGGCAGTTCAACCCTAATTGTTCCATTTGACTTAGCACATGAAGCATCGGTAATTGCCGCGGTAAAAACAGTGCTTTCAAAAAAAATCATTCCCGATTGTCTGTTTCATTTTGGTGGAATCAGTCAGCGATCATTGGCACATGAAACTCCGCTGGAAATAGACAGAAAGCTTTTTGAAGTAAATTTTTTTGGAATCGTTTCCCTCACTAAAGCTTTATTGCCTGCTATGATAGAAAATGGTGGTGGTCATATTGCCGTGACATCCAGCATAGTTGGCAAGTTCGGGTTTCCATATCGATCAGCTTATTCTGCATCTAAGCATGCATTGCATGGTTTTTTTGAAAGCCTTAGAACAGAGAGCAATAATAACAACATACGCATTTCAATAATCGTTCCCGGACGTATTCAAACAGACATTTCTTTTAACGCAATCGATGAAAATGGCAAAGCACATGGGAAACTGGATCCGGGACTGGCACAAGGAATGACTCCTCAAAAAAGTGCTTCAATCATTTGTCGACAATTAAGAAAAGAACGGAAAGAGATTCTTGTAGGGGGAAAAGAGTTGTTGATGGTGTATATTAGAAGATATATTCCAAATTTGTATTACTTTTTATCAACAAAACTTAAACCTTTGTAGTTTAATATTAGTTTATGAAAAAAATGTCAGCAAAAATAAACGGTATACAACAATTAGGTGTAGGCG
>JBEPWX010000196.1:0-6298 GCA_041642235.1 Mariniphaga sp. | reverse complement strand
TTCCGGGCATAATTGAAAGCACGTTTACCCTTCACTTTCACGGCTGAAAATATCGGAGGGACCTGGTTTATTTCCCCTGTAAATTTTTTTAGTGCCGTTTCAAAAAGTTCAGGTGTAATGTATCCGGTATCGTTTTGGCTATCTTCTTTAGTTTCCAAATCAAACGAAGGAGTAGTGGCTCCAAGTTTAAGCGTAGCAACGTATTCTTTTTCCTTATCCTGATACGATTCAATCAGCTTGGTTGCTTTCCCTGTACAAAGAATCATTAAACCTGTGGCCAGCGGATCGAGAGTTCCGGCATGACCCACTTTCATTTTTCGTATACCCATCTTACGACATAACGTGTTTCGTACACGTTGAACCAAATCAAATGAAGTATATTCCAGGTCTTTATCGAACAATAAAACCTCTCCTCCTAAAAAATCGTACAATTTTCTTAGGTCCGACATCTACAATGCATTAATATACAGTATTTTACAATCACAAAAAATTAGCCTGCAAAGATAGCAATTAACCCGACAATAAAACAGTAAATACCAAAATAAATAAGTTTACCCTGCTTAACAATCCTAATCATCCAGGTACAGGCTAACAATCCTGATACAAAAGCAGCAATGAAACCTATAATCAAAGGGCTTGTGCCCACATCCATTTCTTCTGAAAAGTCCCCACCAACAATATCCAGAAAAACAGCCCCAAGGATAGGGATTAAAACCATCAGGAATGAAAAACGAGCAACCTCATCTTTTTTGGTTTTCAAAAGCAATCCGGTGGCAATGGTTGCACCACTACGGGAAATACCTGGCATAACAGCCAGTGCCTGTGCCATACCAATAATAAAAGCACTGCCCCAGGTAACTCTTTCACTTCCTCTTTTTGCAAAATGTGCAAAAGTGAGCAAAATGGAGGTTACCAGCAGCATACTACCTACCAGGATAAGGTTTCCTGTAAAAAATTGCTCAATTTCCTCAGCAAAAAAAAGTCCCAGTATTACAACGGGAATAGAGGAAAACAAGAGCTGAAAAACATACCTGGTCGATTCATTCCACTGAAATGCCATTAAATCAGTCAGAAGTTTTAATATATCTTTTCTAAAAACTATAAGTGTACTTAAAACGGTAGCAACATGAACAACTACAGCAAATAATAAATTATTTGCTGTTTTTACACCTAGTACTGCATGTCCTATTTCGAGATGCCCGCTTGAACTGACAGGCAAAAATTCAGTGAGTCCCTGAAGCAAACCAAGGATAAGCGCTTGAATTTCGTTCATACAAAAAAAATAGATTTTAATTGCTGTCTTTAGGTTTTTTCATTATGGCATAAACCTCGAGTATAAAGCCGAACAGCAAAATAAGCGGAGCAAGGGTAATTCGTCTGAAACTGAAGATTTCCGGATTAAATACATTCGGATCGTCACTTCCCCCACCTATCATTAAAATAAAACCAATCACTATTATACCAAATCCAATGGCCATTAGTTTGTAGTTTTCCTTATTTAAAGCAAAACCAATCTCACTGGTTGGTTTATCTTTTATTTCTCTCCTTTTTTTCATCTTCAATATACCTTATAAAATACCATTGCTATGTGATTGCCCATTCCTTATTATCCATGAAATATAGCAACGAGTTTAAAAAATAACCTGCCAAAGATAGTCAATAAAATAATTCATCAAATTTCATTCTCAGGAATTTGTTGACAGCAAGCCAGGTTGAAACAAAAGATATTACAATACCCATTAAGATAACTACCAGCAAGACTGGTCCCAGCACCCAAAAACTGGCCGGGTCTATTATACCTTCCATTTCCCGCCGAAAAGCATACATTAAAGCAGCCAGTAAAAAATTGGCAATAAGAGCGCCTAAAATTCCCAATGATAAACTGCGCAATAAGAATGGTTTCCGTATAAAAGAACGAGCAGCACCTACCAGCTGCATTGTGTTGATTGTAAATCGTTCGGAGTATATTGACAACCGGATAGTATTATTAATAAGGGAAATAAAAATAAATCCGGTAAGAATACTTATTACCAGTAAAAAAATACTTATTTTCCGGACATTCTCATTAATTACTCCCAATAAATCTTTCTGATAAAAAACCTCTTCAACCTGAGGATATTCTAAAAATTCACTTTCAATTATCACCAAACTGTCGGAATTGGTATAGGAGGCAAACAGCTTCACGTCGATAGAGGCAAATAGCGGATTGTAGTCGAGAAAACCCATAAAATCCTCTCCCAGGTCACGGGTGAGCTCCATGGCTGCCGTTTCTTTGTCAATGTAACGAGTCGACTTCACATAATCGGAAGCAGCAAGCACCTTCTCAAGCCGTTTTATTTCTGCCTCTTTCAGGTTATCTTTAAGCACAAGAGTAAAACCTATTTGTTCCCTTACGTAATCGGAGAGTTTTCCGGCATTGACTAACATTAACAGCAACGTCCCCAGCATCAGGAGTACCAGCGAAATACTTACAGTGGATGTAAGCCATGAACGAAAAATCTTTTTTTTCAACCTTGGTGGTTTTTGAACCTTCATGCTGTTTATTACCAAATAAAAATTTGCACAAATTTAAAAAATAATAGGTGATCTATCACAAGAATTTCTTTGCCCCACTATTCACCGGTAATTTTATTTTACATTGATAATGCTTTTAAAATGCATAGAAAAATGGACAACATACTTAAACCTGCATATATTTATCGTAAAGCTGTGAAATAGATTTTGGTTCACCAATAATTGTAAGCACATCATTTTCGAAAAGTCGGGTATTACCATTAGGTGCAAATGTAACTGAATTGCGCTCAACCAACGCCACAAGAACATCTGATGGATAATTAATTTCCTTCAATTGTTTACCAATCATTTCTGACTGTACTGTTCCAGGTTTTAGCTGAATACTAATATACCGTTCATTGTGAAGCAAATATTCTTTAATTTCACGATGATTCTTCAGGCTAAGCATATCATTCACAAAATTATCGCGCTCAATAATATCTATAAGACGTGAAAGCATACGCAACTGCTGACGGGGTTCATTTGCTGAATTTACCAGAAAAAAATAAATGCGAATATCATCTTCCGAAGAAATACCTTTTTTATGTACAGGTTTATTAATTCCTTTTTCTGATAAAACGATATGAAGTGAAGGATGATCAATACCATCATTTTTAGCAAATAACACCGATACTTCAGGAATTACCAGCGCTGGTTCAATAGCTGAAATAGTAAGGAATTCGTTAATCAGCGTTTCCTTTTTTACATGCATTTCAGCTGAAAAAATACCTGAAACATACTTCACAATATGTTCGAAATCGGTATCGTCTGCATGTGTAATCCTGGCCCTTATGATAGTCTGATCGAACGGATCACCCTGCCGAAGTCCTTTTTCCTTTATGATGCTCATAAATTCATTTTCCAACTCAGAATGCTGGTATTTACCCAGCAATGCGAACCAATGAAAAATAGCACCTTCGCGTTTCACCTTCTCCCGTGCATAATATTTGTACCACAAATAACCCATTAAAACAATTGCGGCAGTAAATAAAATAGCCATCCAGCCCATGTAGGCAATCAATACTACTGAAATGATAATGCCAGCCACCTGCATATAAGGGTACAGGGGTGAACTGTATCCCGGATCATAAGCTTCAATCTTGCTGTTTCTGAAAATAATAACTGAAAAATTGATAAACATGAATATCAACAGCTGAAAAGTACTGGCAAGTTTTGCAATTCCTTCTTCTGACAATAAAAGAATAAACAACATAATAAAACCTGCAGTAAGCAAAATTGCCTGAACAGGAGTCCCTTTTTTCCCGACTTTTGAAAAACCCGGGGGGAAAAGTTTATCGCGGCCCATAGCAAACGGGTAACGGGATGAAGCAAGCATACCTGCATTACCTGTTGAGGCAAAGGCTGCCATTGCGGCACCTGTCATCAGATACGCACCAAGATTACCGGGCAACCATCTGAAGAGTTTGGTAACAGCAGTTGCAGCAGGCGCAAGGTCATTTGCAAATTCTGCAGGTTCTATTAATGCCACCATAATAAAAACTCCAAGAAAATATACCAGGCCGGTAACTACCAGCGACAACAACATCCCCAGTGGGATATTTCTTTCCGGATTTTTTATCTCCTCTGCAACACTTGAAATTTGAGTAAGCCCAAGATAAGAAACAAATACAAACCCAGCTGTAATAATAACACCTTCCATTCCATCGGTAAAAAAGGGCTGAAAATTTTCATTGACAGAAGGAATATCTATTCTGTCAGTAAGGAAGATATTGTAGAGTCCATCTACTATAAATGCCCCCAACACTACCAGGAGAAAAGTAACAAAAAAATTCTGTAACCCCGAAGATTTTTTAGCACCAACCAGGTTCAGTACCATAAAGAAAAGTGTTGCCACAATAGCAATGGTTTTTACCGGCACTTCCCAGAAAAAGGCGGCGTATGCTCCGATACCAATGATGGCGAAGGCTGTTTTAAACATAAGGGCGAAATAAGTACCCAAACCACCAATGGTACCCATAAGGGGTCCCAGGCTCCGGTCGAGAAAAAAATAAGCCCCTCCCGATCTTGGCAGAGCTGTGGAGATTTCTGCAATACTAAAGAGAGCTGGCATTATTAATATACCGGCAACCAGGTACGCCACAAAAACAGATGGTCCTGTATATTGTGAAGCCAAACCTGGAAGTAAAAAAAATCCGGAACTGAACATTGCCCCCGTGCTTATGGTAAAGACATCGAACAATCCCAGTTCCTTTTTAAGCTTATTTTTTTTTGCCATACACGTTAATATTGTTTCTCTGAATCAGTTTAGGATATTGGCTGACTGATACTATAAATATAATGTTTTCAAAGTTAACAACCAATATGGAGAGAAAAGTTCATTTCCTTTTAAACAATCCTGCTATTGTTTTCCCCAATTCATCAAGTTTCTCTATTTGCTCAAGCATGGATGGGTAATTCAGATTTACAGAATTCTTACCAGCAACATCCAACTGCACAGGGTAAACCAGAATAAAACTGTTTTTCTGGAAATAGGTATTAAGATATTTTGGAATATTTACCATATTTTTTTGATACGAAGCATAATTTTCTCGGCTCAAAACTATAAACATGCTGTCGTCGGGTTTAATATCTCTCGAAAGGACCAAAAAATCGTCCCAGTTCTCAAACTCATGAAATTCTGCTTCAATTGGATGATTTGAACGTATATTCCTGATAATACCAAGGGTTTTCTCAGAACCATAAAACAAAAGACTGGAACCGGTATGGCGGGAAATGTTCCATACTTTAATAAGCCAGAACGGAAATCCTACTTCAAGTTCAGCGTGCTCAGGGATAATAACAAAATGGCGCTTAATGGTTGCTATTGGTTGTATCGGTTTATAGACAAAGGTTGTTGTATCGCAATTCTTTAAAATTCCCTCTGTGAAAGTTCCAAGAAAGGATTCCGAAATTTCTTTTTTTATATGAAGGCCAATTACCAGGTCAGTGATTTTATTTTCCTTAATCACACTAGTAATTCCATTTACAACATTTGAATCGTAACGTAACAATTCAGTAAGATAGATGTCAGTAGCTGAGGCGGTAATTGCTGCTTTTTCAAGTATCTTCCTTGCCTTGCTCATGGCTTCGGGATCATCATTCATGTTATTTACAATATTTAGTGCAAATAACCCTTTCTTGTTTTTCCCCGACCGGATTAATCCGCTCAATTGAATTAATTCATCAACAGTTTCCGGATTACTTACCGGGATAAGAATTCGCTCATCGGGATCGGGCGACTCTTCTTCAAAATCGGCATTTTCCTCCCTGGCAATCCGTTGTGCTCCCCGCTGGGTTTCGAATGAGGCTATGGTACATGTCACCAGAATCATAATGATGGTTCCGTTGAGAATGCTCTCATTTAGCAACCTGATAGGCTCACCGTCGCTGGTTTCACCCAGAATGACATTATAGCCTACAAGCACAGCTGCCAGAGTGGCTGCAGCCTGTGCATTGCTTAATCCAAATATCAGGCGGCGCTGATCGACGGAAAAGCCGAAACTTTTCTGAACGATCCATGCCGGGATGTATTTTCCTACTGTTGCCACTATCGACATTACCAACGCAACGACTAAAGTTTCAGTATCGTAAAGAAAAGCACGGTAATCGATGAGCATGCCCACACCCAGTAAAAAGAAAGGAATAAATATAGCATTACCCACAAAATCGATGCGGTTCATCAATGGTGAAGTGCGGGGAATGAGCCTGTTTAAAGCCAAACCTGCCAGGAAGGCGCCAATAATCC
>JBEPWX010000195.1:0-6301 GCA_041642235.1 Mariniphaga sp. | reverse complement strand
CCAGCGCATAGGGCATCATTATTACCCATACCACATGTGGCACAACCAGGAAAAAATTATGCTGGAAGGCAACGAAGGAACCCAAACGGGCGAATACGGACCGGAAGTTATTCAGGAGTATGCCTTAAAATTTTTGGAGAATAATCACGACAAACCATTTTTTATGTTTTATCCTTCCATCATCCCTCATGCCGAACTTTATGCACCAGAAAAATATATAGAAAAATACCGGGGTAAATATCTTCCTGAAGAAAATTATGAAGGCGTGGATGAAGGAGAAGATTTCAGAAATGGGCCTTACGGTTCGCAACCCGAATCACATGCAGCATTTGCAGCAATGGTCGATTATCTGGATATGCAGGTGGGAGAAATTGTGGCCAGGTTAAAAGAACTTGGAATTTATGAAAATACACTGATAATTTTCACTTCGGATAACGGCCCTCACGAGGAAGGTGGCGCCGATCCTGACTATTTCAACAGCAACGGACCTTTGAGGGGCTACAAGCGCGACCTTTACGAGGGCGGCATCCGGGTGCCCATGATTGCCGTTTGGGAAGGGAAAATTGCAGCAGGAAGCGAAACTGACCACATTTCGGCTTTCTGGGATGTATATCCAACATTTGCTGAAATTTCAGGTGCCGAAACCCCGGAAGATATCGACGGTATCTCTTTTCTTTCAACCCTTTTGGGTAACAAAGAGAAACAGAAAAAACACGAATACCTTTACTGGGAATTTCACGAAAAAGGGGGAAGAAAAGCCCTGCGTAAAGGAAATTGGAAACTGGTGCAGTATGATGTTTTGGATCCTGCAAAAACAACAACCGAATTGTATAATCTTTCAACTGATATTGGAGAAAAAAACAATGTTGCCAGCGAACATCCTGATATAGTGAATGAACTTTCGGAAATGATGAAAAACGCACGTACCGAATCGGAAATTTTCACATTTGATTCGGGTACTTATCTGCAATGACAATCAATTTTGGTTTTTATTCATGTTTTAATTTTTTGAATCTGTAACAATGAAAAAGGAAATAATCATTACGGTAATATTGCTTATTTTTTGCAGTACGGGTAATTCACAGGAGCTTTTCAGAAAAGGTGTATGGGGCACTTATACCTGGGGAAGTCCTTGGGACGATGGTGATTTTACCAAAAAGAGCTATCCACATGTAAAGGGTGCGCCAGTAGTGCTCAGATGGTCACAATTAGAGCCCGAACCAGGCAATTATCAGTTTGAACAATTAATTGGATCAAAACTGAGGCACGCCAGTCAGGAAGATTTTTATACCATGTTGACGGTTTGGGTGGGCCCAATGTCTCCCGAATGGATATACGAAAATGGGGTGCCGCTTTTAGAAATGGAAAAAACAATTAATCCCTTTGGCAAAGTTCGGGACTGGAAGTTTCCCTATTATTTAGATGACGATTACAAAACATATTTTTTCCGAATGATTGATAATCTGGGAAAATATATTTTAAGTCTGCCTGAAGATATACAAAAAAGATTGGTATTTATTCAATCTGCCGAAGGAAGTACAGGCGATGGGTGGCCATATAAAGGTAAGCCACTGGATTTGAAATATGATATAACAAGGACTGAATGGACTCCATTTCGTTTGGAAACATGGAAAAGATATTCAGACGCATTCAGTATTAAAGGAGAAAATTTAATCCCTGTTCTGGTAAATTATGATTCCTGCACTGAAGAGGAGTATGAATGGTTGTTAAATAACATGCAGACTATCGGCTTAAAAAATGGCATGTTTAGCCATGGTTATCACATAAGTTTCGGAAAAACCAGATTAACCAATTGGAATAATTTCAAATCAAAATTAGCGGATAACAATCAACAGTTTTTTTCGAGAGGAGAACAGGACAGAGAGTGGGAAATTTACGGTTGGAGCACCCAAAATCCGGAACAGGGATTTTACTGGTCGGCAATTTATGCAACCCACAATGGCTTAAGCATGTGGAATGTGCCCACAAAGGCAAGTAAAGGGGGCAGAATGAAAGATGCAATGGAGTTTTTTAACAGGTATGCGAACGAACATGATCCACGAAATGCAAAAGTTGCTTTTTGTGCATTACGAAAAGGATTGGATGCATCAGATATTATTGCTTACCCGGAAAAACGTTTTGGTAAAGCTGAAATGGAAAATGTAAGCAGATACCTGAAGATTGCAGAAGCTTACAGCCATTTTGGAGCCAAACAGGGTGATCCGGGGAAAGCTGCCGGAATTATTGATGAGGAAATATTAGGAGATGCTTCTGAAACAGATACGGTTAGTCAGGCTATGATGACAAATGCCGGAATGATAAACAGGAAAAGACAAGATTACAATGATGTGGGTTGGGAAATTCTTGATGGAAACTACTTTCGTTTTATAAAACAGATTGACCCCGAAGGCACCAGTTACGGCTGGTGGCATAAGGGGCCAAAGGAAAGCGTTTATAGTCGTTTTGCACGTGCAACCGATATAAAGAAAGGCAATAAGTTTTATTTTGATGTAAATGACGAATGCAATTTTGATGGCGAAATTGCAATAAGACTGGTTTGGTTAGATGAAGGCCATTCAAAGTGGCAGTTAAAATATAATAGTACAAATTCCAGTGAATCAGTAGCTATTGAAAATGCAAATAACAATTCAGGAGAATGGAAGGAAAAAACAATTTTAATATCCGATACAAAGTTCAGAAATTCAGGAGATGAATCCGCTGATATTATTATTGAAAATCTTTCGAAAAATGAAGCGCTTGTGTTTCATCTTATTGAAATTACAGCACAGTTGAATTAACATTTTGTTGTAAATGCAGAGCTGGAATTATAAGACGAAGTTGATAAAAAATTAATAAACTATTATGAAGAATTTTAAAATTGTTTTAACGGCATTCATACTTTTTCTGGTGCAATTAAGTTTCGCGCAAATACCTTCTGTTGAATTGGATTTTAAAAATGCATCGGTTACAACCCAAAATGATGAAATCATTATCTCAACAGGCAAGGTGACCGGTAAATGGAAATGGACCGGAAAAGGATTTGTAACCACTGGGTTTAAAAATCTGCAAACCGGTAAAGAATGGGTGCAGCAGGAACCTGAACACCTTGCCGATTGGGATTTAAGTTTATTCGAAGATGAGGCTGAGTTAGTATCAGTAACAGCTGATATTTCAAACGATGAAAATTTTACCAGCGAACATATTCGTTTAGTAGCTGAAACAGATTATGCAATGCCAGAAAAATATTATCCGGAATCTGGTTTAAGACTTCGTTTTGAAATATGGGCCTATCCCAATGCTCCCGGCTTTCGTACTCAAATCTCGTTAAAAGGAAATGGAGAATGGTTTGCTCCGGGCATTGCGTGTTCAAACGATTACCTGATTGATTACATGCCCGTTTCAACTGCAAATTTAACCAGACAAAAGGTAGGTTTTTACAACGACCATGATGGCAGAAATGCCGACACACTTGATTTTGTTGAAAACAGCATCTTCACAGGGCCGGTTTCGGATGATGAAATACACACTGAGGCCAGTATTTTATTTCTTTACAACGAAACAGAAGGTTTTGGCCTTGTAAAAGAATCTCACCAGGTAGTTAACAAGCCCGGAATCAATACCGGTTTTTTCAAATCCAGCAAAACAGGCGTTGAATCAACCGGTTGGGGTGTGGCTTTGGCCAATATAAGCAGAGATTATTTTTCACCCTGCTGGGCAGGTTGGCGTATTTGCTGGGAAGGCGGGGAAGATGAAAAACAATTGGCGCTGAAAATGTTTGACAGATTACGTTACCCCATAAAAAAAGAAGACATTGTTCTTGTTACGAATGTATGGGGAGCAGGTCAGGGAATAGCCGGAGCAAAAGAAGAAAACATTATTAAGGAAATCAAAAGTTGTGCTGATCTTGGCATTGATGTGGTTCAAATTGATGCCGGCTGGGCAGAGCGGGAAAAGCCGGTTGATGGCTGGCAAATTTCGGAGAGTGCATACCCCAATGGCTTTGGTAATATTATGAAACTGGCCAGCGACAATAATGTAAAACTGGGTATCTGGAACACGGCTGAAAGCATAAACGAAAATGATAACAAACTCAACACATTGAACGATTATGGATTTTTGTATTATAAAATTGACATAGGAACATGGAATACGTATGATATGCTGTGGGAACTTACCAATCATGCAAGAGATTTGGTTAAGCATAGTCATTATAAGGCAAAGGTAAATTGGGATATTACACATAAAGGACTTCGGGTTGGTTATTTGTTTAACAGGGAATACGGGAACCTTTTTCTTCAAAATAGAAGACTTCAGATGGAAGGCAGAAAAAAGTCATCATCACATGCCTACGTACCCCGAAGAATACTTAAAGATCAATGGTTGTTTGCGCCTTATTTAAACTTGAACCAATTCATGTTCAATGTTCAAACGACTGAGCATGTCGATCCCGAATATTCTAATGCAAGGCTTTACGGAGATGTGTATTCATTTGCTATCGCAATGATGAGTACTCCCCTGTTTTTTACAGAAACCCACAGGTATTCTCCGGAAGACCGCGAAGCAGTAAAAGAAATAATCAGTATCTACAAAAAGTATCGTGAAGATTTGTACCAGGGTTATGTTTTCTCTTTAGGCGAGCGCCCCGATGATACTGCCTGGGCCGGTTTTCAAAATGTTCATCCGGGCAAGGATTTTGGCTACATGACTTTATACCGTGAGATAGATAACAAGAAAAGTACAAAGAATATTCAACTTAAATTTTTACAAGATAAAAAATTGATGGTTGAAGATTTAGTAACAGGAAAGAAGAAAACACTTGTAGTTGATAAGGATGGTTTTTCTCAATTTGAAATTAAGGAGCCGGCTTCTTTCAAATTTTATAAGTACACTATTTTATAAAAATAATGGAATAAAATCTATTAATGAAATATATAACAATCATGAATTACACTAAAATTATTATGAAACGAACTAAAGTTTTAATTGTTGCGCTTATGCTGGTTAGTAGCGTATGTAATAACACTCAAGCTCAGGAAGAAACAAAACTTGCACAAACGCCTCCCTTAGGCTGGAATAGTTTTGACAGTTACGGTGTTTATCTGCATGAAGAAGCAGCAATGGACAACATAGAAGCATTTGCAGAAAAGCTAAAGCCATATGGTTACGAATACTTCGTAATTGATGCAGGCTGGTTTGGGGAATTCGAACTCCAGCCCGGTACCATTTATCCGGCGGAGAAACATGCCCAAAAAATGAATTTCAATGAATATGGATTGCTTCAGCCATCTGAAACTTATTTCCCAAACGGTTTGCAGCCCATTATTGAACGCTGCCACGAACTGGGAATAAAATTTGGGCTGCATTTAATGCGGGGGATACCACGTGAAGTTTATCGTTTGGATTTACCGATAAAAGGCACCAACTATACAGCAAAAGATATAACCGATACAACCAGTATTTGTGTTTGGAATCATCAGAATTACGGAATTGACATGAGCAAACCAGGGGCACAGGAGTTCTACAATTCGTTGATAAACCAAATGGCCGAATGGGGAGTAGATTTTATTAAATACGACGATTTGGTACCTTTCCCTGAGGAGATTAAAGGTATTGCAAATGCCATTGAACAATGTGGCAGACCCATGGTATTCAGTCTTAGTCCGGGAGGAGATGTCGATCCCAACCATCTTGAGGCGTTTAAAAGGGCACACATGCTTAGGGTTACAAAAGATATTTGGGACGAACAAAAAGGAATTGATGAAGCATTTGAGGCCTGGCGCAGATGGCAGGGCAAAGAAGAACCCGGGTTCTGGATTGACATGGATATGATTCCGTTCGGGCAGTTACAACTAATGTCTCCAAAGCCGGAAGGTTTGGAAGGTAATGAGTCAAGGGAAGAAATTGTGAATAAAATAAAATCAGGCGAGCTGTCGAATGTTGAATTGCTGGCCGGAAAAGGCTTTAATCGCTGGAGTGAGTTCACCAACGATCAGATGTATACGTTTATTACACTTCGGGCCTTAGCAGCATCACCATTAATGATGGGCGGAGATTTACCTACACTCGATGATTTTTCGTTAAAATTAATCACCGATAAAGATGTTTTGGAATGCAACCAGAATGGTGTAATGGGACATTTGGTGTATGAAAAAAATGGTATTGAAATCTGGAACACTCCGAAGAAAAACAGTGAAAATGGCTGGATCGGAATATTCAATCGTACTCCTGAAGTAAACGAAGTATCACTTAAAACTGAAGATTTAGGATTGGATGCAGCAGAAACATATGAAATTGAAAATAT
>JBEPWX010000194.1:0-6303 GCA_041642235.1 Mariniphaga sp. | reverse complement strand
TCGTTGTATAACAAAAGGTAATAATCCGTCGGTTTTTGGATTTGGAATTTTAAGTGCAGCAGCATCTGAAATAGTATGCATTATTGTATGGGCATGCGACAGGTTAAATTCATTCCAGACCATCTTTGCTCCAAATGCAGAAGGTTCGGTACACATACCGAATTCCGACCAGAAGCCTGGAAGAAAAATGATATCAGGAAAGGTTTTAATTGCTTTTTTATTGGCCTCAAACCAAATTTCTTCAGAAGAATAATACTTAAGTGTCGAGATTCCTGCCCAACCTGGAATCCAGGGACTGTCGATGATGAACCCTGTTACCGGCCTTTCAGGTATATTACCATGAACAGTATCAAGCAATAGTTGCCATTGTTCCTGAGTCATGTTATTGTTATTGGTATTTTATTCCAAAAATAAATGAAACTTATCGTTTTACACAGCGTTTTTTAATTAAATTAATAACAGGTTGATACATATTCAGCAGATATCGAAAATCCTGATTCAAACCAGGTACCTCTTTCCCTCATTGGTATTTTTATTGCTATATCCAGGAAGACAAAGCGTCTGAGACCATCAGCAATTAAAAAAGTCAGGTTCCCGGTGCTCTGAATTGCAGGGTATTTTAATTCTATTTTTTCTCAAAAAAACAGGAAATGATTTTTTTTTTGCACGAAATCACTACTTTTTAAATTATTTAATTAGATTTGTAGCGCAATACGTTCTGTATTGCTTGTGTGTTTGGGGGTTAACATTTTGAGGGCAGCTGATGAGCTGCCCTTTTTCTTTAAATTAAAAATTCAAGAATATTTTTTTCAGGTAAATTCATTAAATGATAACCACGGTCAATTACCCCCTGTCAGATTCATGTCTTAAATTCTCCGGGACAAACTTTAAGCTAACTGGCAAGAATAATTTTATACACAAATAAATTATTGCTGGTTGTAATGGCAACGTGGTATATTCCATTTACAAATTGTGAAAGATCAAGGACACCTTTCTGCCGGAAAGTATTTTGCTCCATACATATCTTTCCTGTTACATCTGAAACTCTAATGTAGCGGATACGGTGATTCAACGATTCAATGTATATTTTCCCTTTTGTTGGATTTGGGTAAATATTTATTCCATTCTTCTTCGCAGTTTCAACACCTACATACTGACTTACTGTTATTTCCTGTGTACATTTTCCCTGGTTTCCTGCTACATCGGTTACTGTCCAGGTGACAGTGAATGTACCTGCCGGAAATTCAGCTGACTGCAATGTTAAAGATTGATTGTAATTATTAAAAATAGTTTTTATTTCACAGTTATCAGCAGTTGAAACCGGATCAAGTTCAGTTCCTGTTATCATGTAAACCGACTCTCCCTCTGTAATAACCAGGTTTTGATTTTCTGCACAGAAAATATCAGGTTTTATGCTGTCGGCTACATTCACATTAAATGAGACGGATGTGCTGTTCCCTGATTCATCAGCAGCCATAAGCACAACTGTATTTTCACTGCCGGCAATGAGTGACCCTGCTTCTGGCATCTGACTAATAACCAGGTTCTCTGTATAATTATCTGTGGCCACTACTTCACCCGTATAATCTGGCAAAATAGCCTGACAACCCAAATCAGCCTGCAAAACCTGGTCGGGATGAAAGGAGGTTATTTCCGGATTTATCTTTTCCTGTACAGTTAATACCGCTTCATTCGTAGAAAAAATATCAGAAGAATTTGAAACCATACACCGGTATCTGTTTTTTGAAAAGCGAATAGGTGCATTTTTAACCCACAACGTATCGGTTAAAGCACCAGAATAAATGCTGTCATCATTTACATCGACATATCCCGCACCTGTATTTACCTGCCATCTGTGGTTATCTGTATATTCATCTTTAATGTAAAATCTGGCATCAGCATCCGGCTCAACAGTTACATCTTTGGGATGCTGCAACACTTTTGGCAACAAAGAAGTAATCCGATCGTCCACAATGGTTTTTCCTAAACTGTCGGTTACATGTATTCTGCTATTCAATTCTCCCCCTATAGTAAAATATACTTCATAGGTTTGCCCGTCGTCTTTTATCCGGACACCTAAACTGTCTTCCTTTTCAATTAATTCAACAACCGGTGCAACAGGAGAGGATTCTGCTGTACGCAAAACATGAATGAAATAATCTCTCTTACTTAGAATCTGGGGACTTATTTCAACCCGCCATGCTCCCGCTTCAGCATCCTCTTTTGAAGAAGGAAAATTTGTACCATTAACCTCGAATTCACGACCGGGACCTCCAATTGCAATACTTTCAGCATTTTTGGGATACACCGACTGACAGGTCACACTTCCAGTACCATTTGTGATTGTAATCTTTTTTTCATCAATAACAGGTTCATTGACTGAATGCAATAACCAGCGTTTAATGAACGATGAATCGGTGCTTTCTATCCGGTCAAAAACGACAAACAGATCGGGCCTGAAATGGATGAAAACACGTTTAAATTCCTTCATTTTCGAATTGCTGTATGATTTAGTGGCATCTCCTGCAGTATAGGTATACATCGGGGTGTGTTTAAAGGAAATGATATCACCACGATCGTATTTTGTTCCCGGTGCGCAGGCTTCCACTCCCGACGGGCTGGGAGTATAAAGCTGTCCCCCGTCATTAACAGTAGTAACGTCACTGCTCTGCCCCCATGTGCCTCCGAAAAACTTTTCATTCGGATCATATACAGTTATTGTGTTGTGTGCTATACTCCGGGCAGAGTAATTGGCACGGTGAGGACCTGCATCGTAAATACCACTATCAATTATTAAAGGAGCTTTTTTATGTATAGTAAAACTGTTGTTATCACAATGTTGATGCCCTCCCCACCAGTCACTGCAAATAAATAAACCAAAGCTTGCATCCTCATCCCAGCTACTTCGGGTGGAAACCCATCCTGTTCCCCTGAAATGACTGGCCAGGGGCAATTCGTCCCTTGAAACGACCGGAACTTCCTCATCGGCCCACACTACATAAGGCCACCACATGTATCCTCTGCTTACCTGAGTTTGTGTATGTTCCTTTATGTAGTCAGTCCAGTATCGTGCAACACCATCCCTATGATGTTTCCACACCAAAGGAAGGTACCATGAATTAGCCAGGTCATAACTGTTGCTGCTGCCCAAATCAGCAACATGAACCCGGCTGTCATCCCATGGACGGGCGTTATAAACCAGCCAGTGAGCATCGCCCTGCAAACCGCCGGGGGCATCCCAGACCGGCTCCCCGGTAGCCTGTTGCCAAAGTTCCAGCAAATGTGCATACTCCAGTGTAAAAAAAGAATGGTAACTCATACTTTCATACCACCCCCCGTCTTTAGCAAGTTGTTCGTGAGCAGGGATAAATTGATCAAGCAACAGCTGCATCCCATCTAAAAGCATTTGTTCAACGGCTTCATCATCGATACCTTCATCCAGAAGTGCTATACCTGCATACAACACAGGTCCGTATTCAAGATAAACGTGATTGTTTAATTCTGAATGTTTCCATGTATCGTAACAGGCTTTGGAATATTCTATAATCTTTTTTCCATATTTTTCCTTTTGGGCATCCGTTAAATCATCATAAAGCCAATCATACGCCATCGACAATCCTCGGACAGCCCGTGGATACGTCCAGCTGTCAGGTTTGGCGTTACAAAGGAAATCCATGCACCTTATGCATTCATTTAGAATCTTCCGAGGTTTATCTTCCAGCCTGTATACAACAACCAGGCCCTGCAATTTTTTCGGAGCCACCCATAAATTGTGAAAATATTGTCCTCCATAAGCCCATTGCCTTAACCACTGATAAACCTCGCCAATCGACTGACTTTCTTCTATATGCGTCTTCACAGAGTCAATTTCATCTGCAGTCATAAAAATTCTTGGTCGTTCACGTCGAATCTCGCTTATTCTCCTGCGCAATTCCTGTTGTCTTTTCACATCCCGATCCCTCAGGTTAGGCCAGGAACCAGCTACCTGCAGAGGCAAAACTATGCAAAGCATAAGATAAATTAATGCTATACTAAATCTTGGGGGACAGGCATCTGAATGTCTGCTTTCTGTTTTCATATTAGTTGGGTTTAGTAATTATGTATTAAAATTTGTTTTTTTGATAAATATAAAAATTCTTATCAACTTAATTATGTGACATCTTATAAATTCTCAGGTTTTGAATTCAATTCATTCCCGGTTTTTAAGGGTTAAAAAAGCTCTCCCGGTGACTCATACATCATCTTTATCTGCCAAACAGTAAAACGGACTTGAATTTTTTCCCTATATTGAAACATTTTCTAATTAAATTCATTTCCATGAAAAAACTTCTCTTCTTCCTGCTCATTTTAGTAGCCATTGCCATAAACGCCCAGGAACCTGATTCCATCTGGATTAAAGAAAATTACACCAAAACAGAAGTATACATACCCATGCGCGACGGTGTACGATTATTTACTTCAGTATATCTGCCTAACAGCACAGCAGAATCACACCCTATACTGATTACAAGAACACCATACTCCTGTAAACCTTATGGAGAAAATAATTTTCATGATTACTGGAACAGTTACAGAAAAGAATATTTCAAAGAGGGGTACATTATGGTAATTCAGGATGTACGTGGAAAGTGGATGAGTGAAGGAGATTACGAGAATGTACGACCATTTAACGACAATAAGAAAGGTAAAGATACAGATGAGGCAAGTGATGCATACGATACCATTGAATGGCTCCTGGAAAATATTCCAAACAACA
Source organism: Mariniphaga sp. (assembly GCA_041642235.1). Classification (GTDB taxonomy): domain Bacteria; phylum Bacteroidota; class Bacteroidia; order Bacteroidales; family Prolixibacteraceae; genus Mariniphaga. The sequence goes on along the minus strand of JBEPWX010000194.1, from coordinate 1,547 downwards.
ATGGGAAGGTTGGTGTTTTTGGTATTTCCTATCCCGGATTTTATTCAACCATGGCAGCAGCAAGCAATCATCCGGCACTGAAAGCTGTTAGTCCGCAGGCTCCGGTTACCAACTGGTTCATTGGCGATGATTTTCATCATAAAGGTGCTTTCTTTCAAATGGATGCATTCAATTTTTTCTCCGCTTTGGGAGCAGCTTTTGGAGTTCCCCGTCCCAAGCCGGTATCAGTTGATGCAACTTCTGTTGGTTTTCCTGTACATGATAATTATAAATTTTTTCTTGATATCGGCACAATTAAAAACCTGACCAAATTAACCGGAGATTCAATACCCTTTTGGAATAAAATGATGCAACATCCCAACTATGATGAATGGTGGCAGGCCCGTGATGCCCGACGTGCAACAAAAAATTTGCAACCTGCTATACTATGGGTAGGAGGATTATTTGATGCCGAAGATTGTTGGGGTGCCTGGAATTCCTATAAAGCTGCGGAGCAGAACAATCCAGGCAAAAGTTTTAATAAAATTATAGAAGGTCCCTGGTACCATAATCAGTGGGAAAATAAGGACGGCACACATCATGGGCACATTCAGTTTGGCTCCAATACCAGTGAATATTACCAGCAGAATTTAGAAATTCCCTTCTTTAACTATTTTCTGAAAGGGAAGGGTGAAATTTCACACATAGCAGAAGCAACTATTTTTATAACCGGAAAAAATGAATGGAATTCATTCACACAATGGCCTCCTGTCAATAAAGCAGATAAAGCAATGTATTTCCACCCGGACGGGAAACTTACACCCCAAAAACCAGCTTCCGAAAACAGCTTTAGTGAATACCTAAGCGATCCGGCAAAACCGGTGCCTTATGAGGAGGATGTCCATTTTAACCGGACAAGAACTTATATGACGGCCGACCAGCGTTTCGCTTCACGCAGACCTGATGTACTGGTATTCCAGACCGACACTTTAACAGAAGATATCACTGTTACAGGGAATGTAATTGCTGAATTGATGACAAGCATTTCAACCACTGATGCTGATTTTGTAGTTAAAATTATTGATGTTTATCCCGATTATATGGGATATAATAATGTTGACATTTATGCAGAAGATGATCCTGTTAATCCCTATCCTATGGGTGGATACCAAATGTTGGTAAGAGCTGAGATTTTCAGGGGACGTTACAGAAACAGTTTTGAAAATCCATCGGCTTTCATTCCAGGCAAAGTTGAAGAAGTAAAATTTGAACTGCCGTCTGTTGCCCACTGTTTCAGAAAAGGTCACCGAATCATGGTCCAGGTACAAAGCAGCTGGTTCCCGTTGGCTGATCGTAATCCTCACCAGTTTATCGATATTTATCATTGTGATGAATCGGATTTCATAAAAAGCCAAATCAAAATTCATCACGACAATCAACATGCTTCAAGAATCATATTGCCGGTGTTGGAATGACAGAAAAAAAACTTTCAGCCAGCAGTATTAAAAACCGATTTGTCTGACCAATTTTTGAATTAATTTTCGATTTGATTATTTCAAATTAAATGA
>JBEPWX010000193.1:0-6305 GCA_041642235.1 Mariniphaga sp. | reverse complement strand
ATAGGATTAACCAGGTGGTATTAGGTGCCTACATTTCTACCTTTCTATATTGCCTGGTGATAATTAATTCAATCAGGGGAAATGAAGATTTTACGTTCATTCCTTTTTTTTCCGTATTGTTTGCACGTGTTGTTTCTGTTGGAAATATTGTTCTTTTAATTGTTTTTATACACCATATTGCAATGAGCATTCAGGCAGATAATGTGATCTCAAATATATCGGAGTCAATTTCAGGAAATGTACGAAACCTATTTTCAGAACAATTGGGGAAGGAGAACGAGGGCTTGAATAAAAAGGAAGATGAAGCATTTTTAAAATCAGTTTATGCTTACCGATATACTATTGGTGTTTTTAAGGGTGGCTATCTTCAATATCTTGATGGCGAGGCTTTTCTTGATTATTCCGTTAAAAATAAGGCATTGATTGAACTGTATTACAGGCCCGGCAATTATCTCGTGGAAGGTCTGGAACTGGGCACCATTTATTCTAATGAAAAGTTGGAGGATAAAGAAATTGATCGTTGTAAGTCGTATTTTTTGACAGGCAGGATACGGACCCCCCACCAGGATACCGAATATTCCATTCATCAGATGGTTGAAATTGCCTGCAGGGCGCTCTCCCCTGGTGTAAATGACCCATATACAGCCATTGCCTGCATCGATAACCTCACTTCCACTATTTGCTACCTTTCAGGGGTGAAGTTTCCATCACGTTATCATTATGATGATGAAGGAACGTTAAGACTAATAACAAAAGTTCTTACTTATGAGGGGGTTTTTGATGCCGCATTTAACCAGATCAGGCAGTTTGGTCATTCAGTTCCATCTGTGGCCGTGAGATTAATGGAAGCATTTATTACAATTGATAAATTTGCGAAAAAAAAGCAACAAAAAGAAGTTATTAGTAAACATGCAAGAATGATTTTAAACATGGCTGAGAAAAATTTTGAAGAAAAAAGCGATTTGAACGATTTAAAGCAAAGAAGTAATCTGATTATGGATGTACTATGAATTCGCCATTAGTTATATTTCAACAAATAAATCTTTCTTTCCAACTAGTCCTTTGGCAACTTTTCATTCGGAAATCGCTGACTGTATTCCTGCCAGAAAAGCTTCACTTCATTTTTCATTTCTTTAGAGAGTGAGAGAATACCTATTAAATTGGGAATAGTCATTAAGGCAATTGTGATACCCGAAAGGGTCCATATGATAGTGGTATCGGTAAATGATGCAAGAAAAAAGCCGAGTACATAGGCTATCTGATAATAAATTATTTTACCGGAACCAAAGAGATAGGTAATCGCCCTGTCACCGTAATACGACCAGCTTATGGCTGTAGAGAAAGCAAATAACAACAATCCGATGGAAACAATGTATTTGCCGTAGTCTCCCAGCCAGCTTCGGGTAAAAGCTATAGTGGTCAGTGGTGCGCTGTGCAGTAACGAATTGCCGGAAAGTGTCAGTCCAGGCTGGCTTACCAGTTTTCCTGAATTGAAAACAATGCTGCCCGTGTACGGTTCGTTGTTAACCAACACAGTGACATTTTCTGCAACCGAACGTGCATGTAAAAGCGTAATTTCAGCCTGTATTTCTCCTTCTTCCACATTAACGCTCCCTGAGAAAAACGGAAGCTGTTCTTCTCCTGCCAGAAATTGAAATAACTGTTCCTGGTGGGCAGGATTTTCATCAGAATAATTTCCTTCAAGTGCAATCAAATCAGTTTCCTGGAATTGATTTGGCAGTTTTTCCGCCCATACCCCCGATGATAAAAGTACCAGGCCTGTGAGGGTACAAATAATGATAGTATCGATAAATGGTTCGAGCAGGGCGACTAATCCTTCCGATACCGGTTCGTGCGCGCGGGCTGCAGCATGAGCAATAGGTGCAGAACCTTGCCCTGCCTCGTTGGAAAACAATCCGCGGTTTACGCCCCGGTTAAAGGCGAAGGCAATGCTTCCTCCCAAAAAACCTCCCACGGCTGCTGTTCCTGTAAAAACATCCACTATAATGGATGAAAGCGAAGGCAGAATGTTTTCGTAATTATAGGCAATAACAGCAACTGCACCAATAAAATAAATGACAGCCATTATAGGTACAAGACGGGAAGTTACTTTTGCGATGCGTTTTATTCCACCTATGATTACAAAACCAAGCAAAACAGCCAAAATGGCGCCTGTAAGCATGTGATTAATGCCAAAAGTTTCAAATAGCGAATTGGAAATGCTGTTTATCTGGGGCAAATTTCCTGTACCAAAAGATGACAATACAGTGGCAACAGCAAAAATAACAGCAAGCCATCTCATATTCAGCCTGTTTTTCATATAATACATAGGCCCGCCAGCTATGGTGCCGTCTTCAGCTGTTTCGCGATATTTATGGGAAAGTGTTACCTCTACAAATTTTGTAGTCATTCCAACGGCAGCAGTTACCAGCATCCAGAATAAAGCCGCCGGGCCACCGAGATGAATAGCTAAAGCTACTCCGGCAATATTACCTGTACCCACCGTACCTGAAAGTGCTGTAGTCAGTGCCTGAAAATGAGTGGTATCCCCTTCATCTCCTTTTCGGTCAAATTTTCCGCTGACAATACGAAAGGAATGCTTCAAATAACGAAACTGAGGAAACTTTAAATAGATAGTAAAGAACAGACCTGTACCCAGAAGCAAAAATACGAACCATTGAGATCCGCCAATGTAACTGTCGATAAGTGAAAGAAAATGGTTCAGTTCATTCATTTCAGGTTCATTTTTTTAAATTTCCGCTAAAAATAGTAATCTATTTCATAAATTAGCAAATATAAATTTTAAAACATAAATCATGTTGCCCAGATTTTTATTAGCTGACAATTCGCTGGAGACTCCAGAAACCATTTTTGTGGTGCATAATGAATCTCCACGTTTCATTATCGAAGCCGATATTGATGATTTTGGAAACAATCAGGAAATTCATTGGATTGATGCTGAACCCGATGATAAGGAGTTAATTGCACAATTAATTCAGGAAGCTGAAGAGTTTTTGGAAAAAGAGTTTGAGAATGAAGAATTTTTAGACGCCGATGAAGAAGAATGAAATTGAACGTAGCAGTAAATCAAAGAAGCTTTATCGTTCCAATGACAGAATCCTTGGAGGTGTGCTTGCTGGTTTTGCTGAATATATTTATGCAGATAAAACCATAGTAAGGCTTGTATATGCCCTTATTTCTATCCTTTCTGCTGGTTTTCCAGGTTTATTGGTTTATATAATTGCATGGATAGTTATCCCTAAAAAAAAATACTGATTCAATGTGGCGTTTTTGTCTGCTGATAATTGGTATTTTGGATAACATTTTTCTTTTTACGTACCACCATAAAAGCACCTGAGATAACCAGCACTGCGCCCAAAACGGTTATCAGTGAAAATCGTTCATGTACGATCCAATCTACATTTAAATACGTAAAGATCCCCATGATTATAAAGGTGATGATTGGATTTAAAAAAATGATTACACTTACTTTGCTGGCTTCAATATACCGTAATGCTTCAGCCAAAGTACTATATGAGATAAGGGTATTGGCTCCCAAAAATAGCAGGAGCAGCCACCATGACCAATTTAACTGGAATATCGGAGCAAGATTAATAAATGGAAGATAAATTATTGCAGGAAAACCAAAGAGAAACAAATTAAGTATGGGAGCAGGATATTTCTTAACGAGCATTTTTTGCAAAACGGCATATACAGTCCAGGCTACCGCTCCGCTAATTGTGAAAAGTACACCAAGGTTATACTGTTTTTTACCTTCAAAAAATGCCAATAGCTGATCGCCATAAAAAAAGGAAAAACCTAAAATAGCCACCATGAAACCTGCCGTTTGGAAACGGGTGAATTTTTCCTTAAATATCAGAAAGCCGGATAGTGCCAGCAACATAGGTCCAAACTGAATAAAAAGCTGTGCATTGCTGGGAGTGGTGTAATGAATTCCCAGCATAAAACCAAGATAATTCCATGAAAGGGCAATAGCTGCCAATATAAGCAACAGGGGAGGAGAGATCATTATTTTTAATGATTCCGGTTTTCGATAAAGTTGCCAGCCTAAAATGAATACAAAAGCAATAAAAAACCGAAGCCATACAATCGTATTAGGATCTACCTCCTGTACTGCTAGCTTAAGTGCAATAGCTAAAAGTCCCCAGAAGAAAGCCGTTATGGCAGCATAAATGATTCCTTTCGTTTGATCGGACATTATTTATTTGCGTAATTGAGCTCCCAATTCACGTTCATAGGCAGTTACCAGTTTTTGCATGGTTTTATCAATTTGTTTATCGGTTAGTGTACGTAAATCATCACGGAGGATGAAGCTTGCTGCATATGATTTTTTGCCCTGCTGAATTCCTTTTCCTTCATATACATCAAAAAGACCGACCTCACGTAATATTTTCCTTTCGGTTTTAAAAGCCAGTTCTTCTATCTGCCGGAATTTTACATTCTTATCGATAACAAGAGCTAAATCGCGACGAACAGATGGAAACTTAGGTAGTTCCTCAAAGGTTACCTGATGCCGGTTATGTTTTGAAAATACAGTTCCCCAGTCAAAATCGGCATAATAAACAGGATTATCAATTTCAAATTTTTTCAGGAACATTTTTGAAATGCTGCCAAGCTCCAGGACAATTTTTTTATTCTCCGAATAACTGATCCCTTCTGAATACATTTCATTATTAAATTCTGTTTTTTGAAGTCGGGAAATATTGAACCCCAAACGGATTAGAATGTTTTCAGCTATAGATTTAAGGTAAAAAAAAGAAGCCGGTTTTTGTTCCATTGTCCAGCTTTCTGCCGTAAGGGCGCCTGTAATATACAATCCAAGATGCTCTTCTTCATGGTAATTTTGCACTGGCTGATCTTTCAACTCAGTTCCCTTAAAGAAATAGCAGTTTCCGAATTCGTAAAGCATTAAATCTTTATTTTGCCTGTTGGCATTCCATGCAATGCATTCCAGACCTCCGAATAACAAGGTTTGCCGCATACCGTTAAGATCGGCACTCAGAGGATTCAGCAGGGTTACTGTATGTTCAGCATTATTCTGTTCAAGTTCTTCATAATAGCTGGCTTTTGTAAGGGAATTTGACCATATCTCATTAAATCCACGGGATGTCAGCATTTCAGAAACGGTATCACGTAACAGATCTGGATCGGGCCGTGCAGCTACCTGAAGGGAAGATTTAACTACTGAAGGCATTTCAACATTATTGTATCCGTAAATTCGAAGGATTTCTTCAATTACATCGGCCTCTCGTTTTACATCAACTCTATAGGGAGGTACTGCGAGAAGCAAGCTTTTTTCTGTTTCATTTTCTATTTCTATTTCAAGTGAACCAAGTATTTTTTTTATGATTTCTTTTCCCAGTTCTTTGCCAATAAGTCGGGTAATGTTGCGGTAGGAAACCTGAATTTTGAAATGTTCTGCAGGCACCGGATATACATCTTTTATTTCTGAAGAAATGTTGCCTCCGGCAACCTCTTTAATCAATAGAGCTGCCCGTTTAAGTGCATAAATGACTCCGTTTGGATCGGTTCCGCGTTCGAAACGGAAGGAGGCATCGGTATTTAAACCATGACGACGCGCTGTTTTACGAATATAAACCGGGTCGAACCAGGCACTTTCAAGAAAGATATCTTTTGTTGATTCCTTAACTCCTGATTTAATGCCCCCAAATACGCCTCCAATACACATTGGTTCCTTTGTATTACAAATCATTAAATCCTCTTCGTGTAAGGTACGTTCTTCCTGATCGAGTGTTATAAATTTTGTGCCTTCATGCATTGTTTGAACTACTACTTTGTTACCGGTGATTTCACTAACATCGAATGCATGAAGCGGCTGACCTGTTTCAAAAAGGACAAAATTGGTAACATCCACCACATTATTAATGGGAGTATGACCGATTGCTTTAAGCCGGTTTTGAAGCCATGCAGGAGATTCTTTTACCTCAACAGATGATATGGTTACACCAGCATACCGATGGCATGCTTCCAAATTTTTTATTTCAACCGGTATTTCAAGATTATGATTATCAACTTTAAATTGATCTACTGAAATGCGTTTATAGGTGATAGGTTTGGACTGGTTAAGAAAAGCTGCCAAATCACGTGCTACACCAATATGTGATGCACCATCGATGCGGTTGGGTGTTAAATCTACTTCGATTATCCAATCTGATTCTACATTAAAATAATCTTTAGCAGGAATACCTGTTTCAACGGAATCATCAAGAACTATTATTCCCTCGTGATTGGTACCAATGCCAATTTCATCTTCGGCACAAATC
>JBEPWX010000192.1:0-6325 GCA_041642235.1 Mariniphaga sp. | reverse complement strand
TCTTGGATTTAGCAAGCAACGGTATTTTATTCGTATGCATAAAGATGCTATATCACAAGAGGTAAGGACGGAATATCAAATGCTTTTAACGGGTCCGGAATTTGGATAAAACATGGCATGCTAAGTATTCACGAAATTTTAACAGAAAAAATACCGCAGCAAACTGCGGTATTTTTTCTATTATGATTTTGCTACTGTTTAATTTAACAAGTGAATATAGTTTTTATTTAAAAGATTAGGCAAATAACTGGCAATTAAACCAAGTGCCTTTTCATCATCGATTTGTAAAGGAGTCAAAATTTGCTGTCTTTTCAGTTCTTCTGCATTTACAACAACATTATTGATTTGAGATGGGACATTACTCCATGCTTTTTTCACAGCACGTGCTCCAAATCCTTTTGGTGAAGATAAATAACATACTTCAAAATGACTAGAACTTACAATATAGGCGCTGCCATTAGAAGTTTTACGTTTTGTTACAGTAATAGGATTACTGCTCTCTTCATAAGTAAGGTTCCAGACTTTTTCCACATCATTTCCAAGGGACAGGTTATCGACTGCCGTAATTTCAAATTTGTTAAACCCTTTAACTAATTCAATTGCATTGGCATGTACAGATACAATTAGAAAACAAACTGTAAATACTGAAAGAACTTTAAATTTTTTCATGGTTCTAAATTTTAATTAAACATTGTTTTGTTTTATGAACTTTAATTACATCTATAAGACGCCAAATTTACTAATGCGTTACACTAAAATAGCTGTTAAAAAACACATGGAGCTATCTTCAGCAGTTGTTGCAACTATTAAAAAATATTTTTTTTTACAGTTATCCTAAACATTTGTAATTTATTGCCAACCCTTTTAATAATTTTTGAATTAAAAAGTAATCTTCCGATATCATTTTAAAAAGTAAAAAAATGAAAAAACAAATTCTTTTTCTTTATTTTTTTTGCAGTTAGATAAGCCAAAACTTATTTTTATACAGAATTTTAATATAAAAATTCTGAGATGGATGCAAATAATAAATAAAATAACCATTTATACCCTAACTAAATGAATTTTAACGAATTAATATCCCTACTATATTCAGCCAGAGAATACAAAAACATACCTGTTGAAAAGAATAAACTTATCAAAGTTCTTGAAGCAGCCCGTATAGCACCCTCTGCTGTAAATTATCAGCCCTGGCATTTTATTGTAATCCAACAAAAAGAAAATCTGGAATTGGTATATAAAGCATATCCACGGGAATGGTTTAAAACTGCACCAGTTGTAATCATAGCATGTGCGGATCACTCCCAATCATGGAAAAGAAGCATAGACGGGAAAGATTCAGCAGAAATAGATGTTGCTATTGCAGTGGAGCACTTAATCCTACAGGCAACTGAATTAGGTTTAGGTACCTGTTGGGTTTGCAATTTCGACACTGAACGATGTGCTGAATATTTAAAATTTCCGTTACACATTTCACCTGTTGTTTTAATCCCCATTGGATACCCTGAAGATGATACTGTTCCACAAAAAAAACGCAAATCGCTTGATGAAATAGTCCATTGGGAAAATTTCCAAACCCCTGACAACATCCGGACATCAGATATAAAAAAAACATTTAAATCAAAAGACGTTTACTGATGAAATTTTCTTAAAATATTTTTCCAGCCGGTCCATACCTTCTTTTATATTTTCAATTGAGTTTGCATAGGAAAAACGCAAATATCCCTCCCCATTTTGCCCAAAATCGATTCCTGGAGCTACCCCTACATGTGCTTTTTCTAGAATGTCAAAAGCAAGCTGATAGCTGTTATTGGAGATATGTTTTGCATTGACAAAAACATAAAACGCACCTGTAGGAATCGAATGAATTCTAAATCCCAACTGCTTTAACCTTTTTATCAGATAAATACGTCTCTTATTGTAAATTTTATTCATTTTCATTATATCTGGCCCTGCCATTTTTAATGCGGCAATACCTGCACGTTGTGCAAAAGAACTGGCACAAATGAACAGATTCTGCTGAAACTTCTGGATTGGCCGGATATATTCCGGAGGCGCGACAACATATCCCAAACGAAACCCCGTCATTGCATATAATTTTGAAAACCCATTTACAACAAATGTATTATCTGTATACTCAAGCATTGAATGTGCCCGTCCTTTATATACCAGTCCGTGATATATTTCATCAGAAATTACAGGTATATTAAACATCGACAACTCCTGCATCACATTTACCGATAACAGGTTCCCCGTTGGATTCATTGGGTTATTTATTATAATTGCCCTTGTTCTTTCTGTTATCCGTTTACATATTTCCTCCGGCCTGTATTGAAATCCATCTTCCTCAAAAACGGGAACTTTAACTGCTTTTGCACCAATAAAACGGATAAAATTCGGATAACAAGCATATCCGGGATCGGATATAATAACTTCATCGCCCGAATCACACAGTACCCCCAAAACCAAAAGAATAGCAGGAGAACTTCCTGACGTAACAACAATTTGTCCGGCAGAAACCTTCACATTATACTCCTGCTCATACTTTTTTACAATAGCTTCCCGCAGTTCAGGATCACCCAGACTGTGTGTATAATGAGTTCTGCCTTCAGTTAAAGCCTGCCGAACAGCTTCCGAAACAACTTCCGGAACATCAAAATCCGGTTCTCCAACTTCAAGATGAATAATAAGCTTCCCTTCAAGTTCCAGTTCAGCCGCTCTTTCAAGAATTTCCATTACAATGAATGGTTTAATATTCTTTGCTCTGTCCGCTATCATTTCTTTTTTCTTACTAACTAATTTTCTTAACCTGGCAACAATCAAAATTTCATCATTACCAAAATTCAGAGGTAACTTTTAGCTATATCGTAAGCCTGAATGCGATAACTGCCACCAAAAAGGTAATAATGATTTAATACATGATACAATTTATAAAGACTGTTTCTATCTTTCCAACCCGCAGGAAGTGGATACACATTATTATATGCATCAAAAAACCTGGATGAAAATCCTCCAAACATAGTTACAATTCCAAATTCCATTTCACGGTCGGTATAACTGGCTGCAGGATCGATAAGAGCAGGTCCCCTGGCAGTTATCATATAATTCCCCGACCATAAATCTCCATGAATTAAAACCGGTTGTGCGGAATCAGGAATTAATTGTGGAATCTTATCGAGAAGCTGCCGGTAAATTCTTATTTCCTTAGTTGGCAACGGTCTTTCTTTTTGAATTAATTCCAATAAAAATCCAAGTCGGTTGTCCCTGAAAAATTCGGCCCAATTATTTTTCCATGTATTATCCTGCAGTGTGGCTCCGCAATAATTGTTGTTGTAAAAACCAAACCTGAAGTTTTTATATTGATGTATAGCAGCCAATCCCTGGCCAAGCATTTCATCAGAATCTTGTAAAAAATAACCAGGCTCAAGGTATTCAAGTACCAGGAATCCGGGAGTAGAATCCACTTCTTTGGCAGCTAGCACTTCAGGAATCAACAGATAATCACCTGCAGCTTTCTTAAGTTCCTCAAGTCCTTCTGCTTCTCTTAAAAACATTTCCGCAGGACAATCGGAATTCCATTTTAAGAAATAAATTCCCTCACTTGTTTCAATTTTTGATGCATTATTAATGCAACCTCCACCCAGTGCCCCGGATGAAAAGATATTAACTTCCCTTCCAAACTTCTTTGAAAGGTATACTTTTACTTCTTTTTCAACCGGATTCTGGTTATTAAAGTGTTTCATTTGAGTATGTTTTTCCTTTTAAAATACAAAAAAATCATTCAATTGTAAAAACATAACTTCCTGCGGCTGTTACAATTTTTCCGGATTCAACCAATTTTATCCCTTCTATTGGTTCTGCTCCAATTTCTTTTCCTCCTTCTTTAATTATCGAACTGGCTTTTATATTAGGTAATTCAACTAATGCACTTGTATTAGGTGGAACTGTAAGATTCAGAGTAAACCGGCCCTCATTGAAGTTCCAATTAACCGAAAGCATGCCATAATTAGTTTCATATTCTGCTTTTACCCATTGTAAATCACCCACTTGTAGTGGTTTAATAACTGCTTGTTTAAATCCTGGTTGTTCATCTGAAATATTAATTCCTCCCAGGTTATTCCATATCCATTCACCAACACATCCGAGGGCAAAATGATTTCTTGAGTTCATTCCTTCTGGTGGTTCAGTATCTGAATTCCAAAGTTCCCAAATTGTGGTTGCTCCATTTTTTACCATATAACCCCAGCTGGGATAATCGGTTTTATTTATCATCTCGTATGCCAGATCATGATGATTATACTTGCTTAATGCAGGTAATATATACCCGGTTCCGAGAAATCCGGTAGTTGGATGCCCTTCTTTCTTCCTTACATTCTCTACCAGATTTTCTACCACCTGAGCTTCCAGTTCTTCAGGAGTTAATCCAAATGCCAATGGCAATAGATTAGCAGTTTGTGTTCCCCCAGGATAATTTAATTTCTCTTCATCCCAATACTCACGATGAAAAGCCTCAGCAATATTTCGTGAAAGAGCTTTATACCTCTGTGCATCCTCCTTTTTACCAATTATTTCAGCCATTATTCCCAATAATTTTACAGAATAAAAATAATAAGCTGAACCAATAGGTTTTCCCGGAGATGGTTCCACTGCAATCCAATCTCCATATCCGTACCACCCATTCTGCTCCCAAAAATAAATATCATCAATACTGTTTTTACGCATATATTCTACCCACGCTTTCATCCCTTCATAATTGTCTTCAATAATGCGGATGTTCCCATAATACCTGTAGTTGAGCCATGGGATAATAATTATGGCATCGCCCCATCCTGGTTTTGATGGTCCTTCTACTACAATAGGCGGATTAACATCGTAGACCCACCCTTCATCATCCTGTCCGTCTGTAATATCAAACATCCACTTCGACCAGTAACGATCGAGATGCATGTTAAAGTTAGCTGTTGGGGCAAAAATCTGAGCATCCCCCATCCAACCCAAACGCTCATCACGCTGGGGACAGTCGGTTGGCGCAGGATAAAAATTGCCTTTTTGAGCCCATATCACATTTTTGTTAATTTTATTTATCAAATCATTGGAGCATTCAAACCGACCAATAAAAGGCTGATCGGTATAAATAACTTTACCGGTTATATCATTTGTCTCCGGCTTTTCTTTTAATCCTGAAACTTGCACATATCGAAATCCATGATAAGTAAACTTAGGCTCCCATTCCATTTCTTTTCCATTTGAAACTACCATATCAACTGCATCAGCAGAACGAAGATTTTCCTGGGCAACTGTACCATCTTCGTGCAGAAGTTCAGCAAATCTGAATTTAATGGTATCTCCTTTAGGTGCATTAATTTTTATTTTAGCCCACCCTACCATATTTTGGCCAAAATCATATACATATTCACCATCAACCGGTTCATTTAGCGAAACTGCCTGCAAGTCTTCATGATGCCTTAGTGCCGGAGCACCTGGTCCTTTAATCTTGCCTTCGTAACTGGCTGGCTCAACAGCAGCCCATGCTTCATCATTAAAGTCCGGATATTCCCATCCTGGTTGCTCAAGATTGGCATCATACTTTTCTCCACCGTAAATATGATCCTCCCAAATAGGAGAATCAGTCCATTTCCAGGATTCGTCTGTGACTATTGTTTGAACAGAACCATCTTCAAATTCAATGTGCAATTGCATTAAAAATTTCAAGGGTCCTTCACTGTATTTCTGGCCACCTTTCCATCCCAGTCCTCCGGACCACCACATATTGCCTAAGACTGCGCCTGCAGCATTTTTCCCGGCATTAAGCAAATTCTTCACATCGTAAACCTGATATTCTAACCTTTCAGGATAATGGGTCCAGCCTGGCGTAAGCAAATCATTTCCTACCCGTTTACCATTCAGAAACAGAACATAATTCCCAAGCCCTGTAACATAAACCCTGGCTTTACGGATACTCTTATTTTCCAAATCAAACTCTTTTCTCATGTTAACTGAACGTCCTGGACTACTATTCGAACGTGCAATCCAATTTGCCTTCCAATCGTTTTCTTTAAGCAATCCCATTTCCCACGAAGCTGATTTGCTCCAGTCAGAAACTTCTCCGTCTTTGTCCCAGATTCGCACACTCCAATAGTAAATTTTTCCCGATTCAAGAGTCGGTCCTTCATAAGCTACATGCACCGATTGTTCTGAGAGAATCTTCCCTGAATCCCATACATCACCTTCATGACTTGAAATCTTATCAGCCGTACTCGATACAATTACCTGCCAGGCTGTTTGCTTTGCACCACGGCGATCATCATTAATTTTCCATTGCAATAAG
>JBEPWX010000191.1:0-6343 GCA_041642235.1 Mariniphaga sp. | reverse complement strand
GAAGGCCGTACGCTATGGAGTTGCAGCAGGAACCGCTGCTACAATGACTCCTGGTTCGGAATTATGTAGAAAGGATGATACCGACAAGATATTCGAATGGTTGAGTAATAATCGTGAAGACGATGAATAACTCAATTAATCTCCTTCATAAATTTTGCAGAATAATTCCCCAAAAGTGCGACTAAATTCATCAATTTATTGTTTAATAAACCCTCTCCAAACCAAGGAAATGTAATGAATATGCATTATAAACCGATATAAATATTTTGGCATAATTTTAACTACATATATTATGCATTTCTAACAAATGAAAATAATGTTAAATAATAATTTTTAAAATCAGACAAAAATGAAAAACAGAAAAGCTTTGGCACAATGGGAAGGAAATCTTAAAAATGGAACCGGATCCTTAAAACTTGATTCAGTAGAACAGAAATTGGCTTACAATTTTGTTTCCCGGTTCGAAGAAGGTAATCAGACTAATCCGGAAGAATTGATTGCTGCTGCTCATGCAGGATGCTATTCAATGGCCTTATCAGGATTACTGACTGAAGAAGGATTTGAACCTGAATCGATAAAAACGATTGCAAAAGTTACCCTTGAAAAAGTGGATAACGGGTTTAAAATAAGCAAAAGTGCTTTAAAAACAGAAGCCAAAGTACCCGGTATCGATAAAGAAGTTTTTGAAGAGCTGGCAGAAAAAGCCAAGGCAAATTGTCCAGTTTCGAAAGCCTTATCGGCACTGGAAATAACCTTGGAGACACATCTTAATATTTAACAGTTATGAAAAAATATAAAATACCATTTATTTCAGCAGTTGCAGGTAGTATTATAACAGTTGCATTGTTTATAGCACTGGGAGTGACCGAATCAAATATAGTTAAAGTTGACCACTACATGGAAAGCCCCAATGCAAAAACATTGTATGCCATGGACCAGGATGGGGACATGGTGCCGCTTGATTTCACTGAAATTTCCGCTAAATTAATGGGGGCAGTGGTGCATATCAGTTCCGTTCAAACAGTTGATGCCGGTCGAGGATATCAGCAGCTACCCGATCCATTCCGGGATTTTTTTGGTGAAGAATTTTTCCGGCGTTACAATGAACAGCAAAGGGAAAGGCAAGAAAACCAGCCACGCCAGCGGCAGCAACCGCAAAGACGCGGAACAGGCTCAGGAGTAATAATTAACTCCGATGGTTATATTGTTACAAACAATCATGTGGTTGAAGCTGCGGATGAAATCCTGGTAACCCTGCACGATAACCGTTCCTATACAGCATCAGTAATCGGAACTGACCCTACTACCGATTTGGCACTGATAAAAATTGATGAAAAGGACTTAACCTCAATTCCCATGGTAGATTCCGATGAAATTGAAGTAGGCGAATGGGTATTGGCAATGGGAAACCCGTTTAACCTGAACTCTACGGTAACAGCAGGTATAGTGAGTGCAAAATCCCGCAACATCAATATTCTGAGTGCAGAATATGCCATTGAAGCCTTTATTCAGACTGATGCAGCTATTAACCCAGGTAACAGTGGAGGTGCACTGGTAAATATGCAGGGCGGTTTGGTAGGTGTCAATACAGCAATTGCCAGCCCAACGGGAGCTTACTCAGGTTATGGCTTTGCAGTTCCTTCAAACCTTGTGAATAAAGTTGTAGGCGACCTGCTTGAATTCGGAACCGTTCAACGCGGATATCTCGGTGTAACTATAAGGGATATAACCGGTGATTTTGCCAGAGAGGAAGGTCTGGATGTTACATCCGGAGTCTATATCGATAGCGTAATAACAGAAAGTGCAGCCGATAAAGCAGGTTTGCAAAGCGGTGATGTTGTTACCGAAATCGAAGGCCGGACAATAACCCAGTCGTCGCAATTACAGGAAATGGTAGCACGACAACGGCCGGGCGACGAGGTTGAAATGGTCATTAACCGTAATGGAAAAATAATTGAACGTACCGCTACTCTTCAATCCATTGAAGGTACAACCGAAGTAGCTGCCGCTGAAAGAGGTGAAATGCTTTCCACTCTTGGGGCCGAATTCAGAAGTATTGAAAAACAAGATGCACAGAAACTCAATATTAACGGAGGAGTACAGATTACCCGGTTATATGCAGGAAAATTACGCAGCGAAACAGAAATCAGGGAAGGTTTTGTTGTTACACGTATAAATGGGCAGGCTGTACGTTCACCTGAGGACGTATCAAAAGTGCTGGAAAATACAAAAGGTGGTGTTATGCTCGAAGGAATTTATCCTGATAACCCACGAAGAGTAAGATATTACGCATTTGGAATGCAATAGAAGATATAAAAATTAACAATATGTTTAGAGTACTGGATTTTACAAAGAACGATGTAATTGCCATCCATGCTGAAGGAAAGATTACTAAAAATGATTATGACAAGATAAACCCCCTGATTGATAAAACAGTCAGGGAAAACGATCATGTAAAACTTTTTTTAGAATTGGATGAAGTGGAAGCAATTAAGCCTGATGCATTTATTGAAGATGTAAAAACATACCTTAAAAACTTCAATAAAATAGAAAAAGTTGCCGTAACAGGCGACAGTAGCTGGCAAAAAATTATTTCGGGCATTACAAGTCCGTTTATATCAGGAAAAGTAAAGTATTTTCCTAAAGACCAACTTATAAAAGCACAGAATTGGATTCAGGAGTAGCATACTCATTTAATAAACATATAATTTCCAGGAATCCGTAACGATTTACTACATACCGGAAGGATTATTGTCGGAAATGAGGAAAATACAGTTTCTCATGTGACAATAATCCTTTTATTTTGTTATTAATTCAAACAGCAATTAATTACGTTTAATGAATCAAAAAACAAAAAATCAGGAAATCGGAGCAAAAGCCATTATCATAGACATGAGCGAGGTTCTGATCCATACTGCACTAATCAGCAAGAACGCCTGGGAAACGGTTTTCAATGATCTTTTAAAAAGCAAAAATATCAGGCGGCCGTTCAGCGATGAGGATTATTATACATACATCGATGGGAAACCAAAATATGAACGGGTGCAAAGCTTTCTTGACTCAAGAAGCATCGACCTGCCATTTGGCAGCCAAAGCGACCCATTAAACGATAATACAGTCTGCAACCTGGAGAAAAAGAAATCGAAACTCTTTTCCAAAATGCTCAAACAGGGCGAAATTCAATTATATGAAAAGGCTTTGGAAAAAATAAAATACTGGAAAGAAAAAGGACTGAAAACTGCCATCGTTTCTTCAGATGAAACATTTAAAAAAGCTCTGAAGGCATCAGTGATTAAAAATCTGTTTGATGTTAAAATCGATGGCCATGCTTCGCGCAAAAAAGGGCTGAAAGAAAAACCGGAGGCCGATCTCTATATTGAAGCTGCAAAGGAACTGGGAGTTGCTCCTGAATTATGTGTCCTTTTTGATGACTCAGTTCCCGGGCTCCAGGCAGGCAGTAAGGGAAATTTTGGGCTGGTTATAGGTGTTAACCGAAGAGATAACCGGAAGTTACTTAGTGAAAATGGTGCAGATATGGTTATTGATGATTTCGATGAGCTGGATTTGTTTAACGATCCGGAAATTAAAGCCTGGTTTAATCAACCAATTCCCCCTTTTGCATCACAGTATGTTAAAATTGGAGAAGCAGTATATGAAAAGACACCTGTTCTCTTTCTGGATTACGATGGTACCCTCACCCCTATTGTGCAACATCCGGAAGCTGCTGTAATTTCTGACGAAATGCAGAAAGTTTTAAATGAGGGTGCAGAAAAATTCAAAGTAGCAGCTGTGAGCGGCAGAGATATGGACGACCTGAAGTCGAGGATAAAACTGGATAATATAATTTATGCCGGAAGTCATGGATTCCGTATTTCAGGCCCCGATGGTTTGTTTATGGAACATGAAAAATCGGAGGAAATATTACCCAAACTCGACAACATGGAGTATAAGCTGTATCAGGTATTCTCAAACACAATTGAAGGGGTACAGATTGAGCGGAAACGATATGCCATTGCCATACATTACCGGAATGCTAGAGCAGAAGACATTCCGTTTATCAAAAATAAAGTATTCGAAGCAACAGAAAATTCAGAAGGGTTTAAAATCGGTGAAGGAAAAAAAATCCTTGAAATAAAGCCCGATATCGACTGGCATAAAGGAAAGGCTGTGTTATGGATTCTGGATAAGCTCGGAATGACCGATCCAAATGAATATATACCAATTTATATAGGAGATGACGTAACAGATGAGGATGCATATGAGGCCCTTAAAGGCAGGGGAATTGGTATACAGGTTGGGCCGGGAGCAGAACCAACTGCTGCGCAATTCAGGTTAAAAAATGTTTACCAGGTGCGCATATTCCTTAAAGAACTGGCTAATTACCTGGTATGAGACTTAAATTGAATTTTACCGGCTCTATATATCGGTTAACAAGTCGATTGAAGTAAGTCCATTTTTTGTGGCATGATGCGCTGCTTCCCTGGTTTCCTTTACTTCCAGGTAGGTAGTATTCACCTTTACCAGCTTCTTATATAAGTTTTCTTCATTGTCAGCAAAGCTTCGCGACCGGATTCTCCGGATGTATATAGCTTCCACACGTCCTGGAAATTCAAAAGCAATCCTCGAATAAATTGAAGGATCATGCTGTCCGCTGTCTCCAATTAATATGAATTTTGGATTAGGATAAAACTTCATCAAAGATGTAATTTTTTCGTATTTATGCTCATGACTTCCTCCTCCCGATTTCCAGAATTTATAAATGGAGTATGTTAATGTGCGTAAAAGGAAAACACCTTTGGGAATTTTACTAATTGTAAAAAAATCTTCCAACAGATCATATAAATTCCATTCACTGCTTGAAACGTAAAAAAAAGGATTGCTCTCCTGTTTTTCTTTTCCTTCGGCCAATGCATGATAAAACAAATCGACGTGTGAAAAATGACTCCGTGTAAGAGCATTTCTAAAAAGCATAAGACGTAATTTGCGTAAAGTCTGGGTTGCATGAGACACCATTACAGTATCATCAATATCGGAAACGATAATGCGTTTTTGATTTGCCGGAATTATACGAATTTCTCCCGTTGCATATATCGGCGGCTGATCTTCAATAATCTCATCGAGTAGTTCAAAATGCACCGTATGCCACTCCTTGGCAAGCAATGTCTCTGATTTATCATTAAAATGAAAATGAAAATCAAAAAAACCCAAATCATCAGTTTCCATTATAAAGATATTACCTAAGAATTCAGCTTTTACCTTAACTCCGGGTATTTCATCACTCGAAAATCGTTTAATGGTAGCCAAAATATTATGCCAAAAACGATGCTTATCTTTTGGTTTTGACAAACCTTTATCCTCAATCACCATTCCCTTTATATAAACATCAGTTTCGTTTCCGTATCCTCTGTAGGGAACAATATGGGGCTTATCAAGCCAGCCGGCTTTTTGTTTCAAGAATACTTTTATCCAGCGTAAGGGTTTTTTAATTTTCTTAAATACAGGTTTTAAAATTTTCATCTCAATTTACAAGATTTAATAATAGGATAAATTAAGCAACTTCTGCACCAAATTATTTGACATTATTTAAAATCATCTGACAACAAAAAGCAATAATCCTATAAAAAACAACAACTTAATTCAATTGCTGTTCAGTAGAATTAAATAAAAGAACAATCGTATTTTTATGTTCAGGTGCCGTTTGCCCAAATACATCTCCATTGTTTTTGATCTCAACTCAATTGTGCCACTGTTTCAATAAGATCATCGTAAGATATAATTCAATATAAATTCACCATTAATTCAGTTTAAATTCAATTATAATTAAGTTAATACTGAATTAAAATTGAATTTACATTGAGTTTACATTGAATTTAGTAAGTCGAATATATATTGAAGATAGCCTCCAAACTTTACCTTTACAGTTTAAAAAAATATTAATGCATAAATATAGAAATGAGCAAGCAAAACACAAACCGCCTCAAAAATTTGTTCTGAGGCGGATTATAATCAATTTGGTTATTAAAATTAATTAAAAATTACCGAATAAGAGCTGGTAAACTTGGATGCTTTTCAAAATCAAAAGTAATTGGAACCACCGCAAGGGAAGAAACATCAACTCCATCAATTTTTCCTGGTTCCCAATTGCCAGATGTAGCTTTTATCGCCTCTACAGCTTGTCTTTCCAAATCTTCAAGATACACTTCCATAGATGTTTCAATATTACTGGAAGCATTGGCAAAAGGTATTTCTCCATTTTTATCAACTACAAATTTAACAAATACAGTCCCTTCAACTCCCCAATTTTTTGCATCCTCAGGGTATTTAAGATTATTTTGAATTTCTC
>JBEPWX010000190.1:0-6383 GCA_041642235.1 Mariniphaga sp. | reverse complement strand
GTATTGATAAAAATTCGCTTATCATGCTAAATATTACTGGCGGCGGTGAGAAAAGATTTAAAAAAGAAAAAGAATTGTTTTTTCTTAAACCAGACTGGGTTTTTGATTTTCAACCCGATGCAGAGGATGTTGAAAAAAAGGTAAAATTACTGTTTGAAAAGGAGAAAATAACTTAATAAAACGGAAGCCATTTAATTCAAGTACCTGATCTTTACAAATACAAAGATAAAACGGGAATGGCACCTGGCCGCAACCACTGCAATACCATCAGGAAAATGGATGCCGGCTCCGGAATATTCTAATTGAAAATCAACAGCTGCCATAGATATATAATCGGGTTATTCTTCATTTAAGTTTTTAATATACCTTTGCCCGAAACAGTTTAATATGGAGTTTCAGAATTATACATACCTGCTGCTAATGCTGGGAACTATTGCGGTTCCGTTTGCTTATAGCTTTGAGAATCAGGTACAATATTATTTAAAACTGAAATTCCTTTTACCTGCAATCTTGTTTTCAGGTACCATATTTATTTTATGGGATTTGCGATTTGAGCAGCTTGGAATATGGAGCTTTAATCCCCGGTATGTTACAGGATTTTATATTTTGAACCTTCCTTTTGAGGAATGGCTGTTTTTTCTAGTTATCCCCTACAGCTGTGTATTTATATACGAGGTATTGAATGTTAAGCTCCCACAATTCGAAAAGCCTAATCTTTTTGTGGCCGTTAGTCTTGTGCTGCTGGTGGTATTTGCTGTTTTGGCATATACTTCCAGAAAGAACCTTTACACTTTTTTTACCTTTTTCCTGTTAACCATCTATTTTGGGTACACCATATTTCGCAATCAGTTTAAACCGCACTATACAAAATTTTACCTAACCTGGATTATTTCCCTGATTCCTTTTCTTATTGTCAACGGGATATTAACCGCGTTACCTGTAGTGGAATACAACGAAAATCACATCCTCGGGATTAGGATATTTACAATTCCCATTGAAGATTTTTTTTACTTCTTCCTGTTGCTGCTCATGAACCTTACTATTTACGAATACATGAAAAAGCAAAGGCTTTTTAAATTTCCCAAACGTCCTTTTTAAAAAACCACGTCATGAAATTGCTTTACCTGGCAGGTATTTATGCCTATTCGTTATTTATAAAAGCAGCTACATATTTTAATCCCAAGGCCCATCTATTTGTTAAAGGCCGAAAAAACTGGCAAAAAACCCTTGCTGCAAAAATTGAAACCAATGCCCGGTACATTTGGATACATTGTGCCTCATTAGGTGAATTTGAGCAGGGAAGACCCTTAATTGAGGCAATTCGAAACCATTTACCTGAATACCGTATTGTACTCACCTTTTTTTCCCCATCTGGTTATGAAGTAAGAAAGAATTACGACCAGGCCGATGTGGTATCCTACCTTCCGCTGGACACAATAAAAAATGCACGAACATTTTTACGAATGGTTCAACCTGAAAAAGCATTCTTTATAAAATATGAATACTGGTATTTTTACATTAATGAGTTGAGAAAAAAAGGAATTCCACTCTACATCGTTTCAGCTATCTTTCGCGATGACCAGCAGTTCTTCAAAGATAGCAGCTGGGGAAAATGGTACCGGCAAATGCTTCATAAAACCACTCATTTTTTTATTCAGGATGAAAAATCTGCCAGACTGCTTCAATCAATAGGTATTGAAAACTATACAATTACGGGTGACACACGTTTCGATCGTGTGGCAGCCATTGCCAAAAGTGCCAGGGAGATTCCAATTATTGAAAAGTTCAGGGGCAACAAAACACTGCTCATAGCAGGCAGTACCTGGAAGCAAGATGAAGAATTACTGGCATCATATCTCAACAAACACAAAAATTTAAAATTAATTATAGCACCTCACGAAGTAAACCAGATCAATTTAACCCGGCTGGAAACCTTGTTTAATGAGGCCGTTCTTTTAAGCAAAGCAGATGATGAAATCTCAGATACCTGTCAGGTTCTTATAATTGATTCGATAGGCATGCTGTCTTCCCTTTACAGATATGGACATATTGCCTATATTGGCGGCGGTTTTGGAGCAGGCATACACAACATCCTGGAAGCTGCCACTTTCGGTCTCCCTGTACTATTTGGCCCCAACTATCAAAAATTCAGGGAAGCCGTTGACTTAAAAAAATTGGGAGGAGCATTTCCAGTTGCAGAGTACAATTCCCTTGAAAAAACACTTTTAAGACTGGCAAATAATCCCTCAAAAAGGGAGGAAGCATCGCAATTATGCAGGAATTATATAGCTCAAAATATAGGAGCTACAAATAAAATTCTACAAGAAGTTTTTAACATATGATTCGGATTTGCATGTATTTTGTTGGTATTTATTCATTGTAAAATTAGTTTTTTTCAATCGAAAATTCGATAAAAAATATTACGATATAATCATTAAGGATTGTTTTTTTTGTAAACTTTATTTGGAAAGTAACAAGACATACCTCTTATAATCAAATAACTAATGGTTAAAAGTTGATAACTTTTTATTTTTTTAACCCAAAAAATGCACCCATATATAGGTTTCTGTTTTATCTTGCTTCACATTTCAGAGCAGAATTAACCACAAAAGGAAAAGAACTTATTTTTAATAATATTAACTGAACACTATGGCATTTGAAGAAGTATCAGTAAAAACCCTGGCAGGTAAAAAAACTTTTTCGCAGGAAGAAGCGATTAATGCCTCCCGTATTTATTTTAAGGGTGATGATTTGGCAGCACGGGTATGGGTCAATAAATATGCCCTGAAAGATTCATTTGGAAATGTATTTGAAAGTACACCCGACGACATGCACCGGAGGCTAGCCAAAGAAATAGCCAGGATTGAAAATCGGTATCCAAACCCATTTTCCGAGAATGAAATTTACCTGGTATTGAAGGATTTCAGGTATGTAGTTCCCCAGGGAGGGCCTATGACCGGCATCGGGAATGATTACCAGATTGCCTCACTTTCCAACTGCTTTGTTGTTGGTAATGAGGGCAATTCCGATTCATATGGCGGCATCCTGAAGGTTGACCAGGAACAGGTACAATTGATGAAAAGAAGGGGTGGCGTAGGACATGACCTGTCTCATATCAGGCCTAAAGGCTCACCTGTTAAAAATTCAGCTCTTACTTCAACCGGCATTGTTCCGTTTATGGAAAGGTATTCAAATTCCACCCGTGAGGTAGCACAGGATGGCCGCAGGGGTGCACTTATGTTGTCGGTTTCAATTAACCATCCCGATTCGGAAAGTTTTATAGATGCAAAACTTGAACAGGGAAAAGTTACCGGAGCCAATGTTTCGGTAAAAATTGATGACGGGTTTATGAAAGCTGTTGAGGAGGAGACCACCTATCAACAGACCTATCCGGTTAATTCAAAAACTCCTTTATACAAAAAAGAGATTGATGCCGGAAAATTGTGGAAGAAGATTGTAAAAAATGCCTGGCAATCGGCTGAACCAGGAATATTATTCTGGGATACAATAATTAAAGAATCGGTTCCCGACTGCTATGCAGATTTAGGATACCGCACAGTATCCACAAATCCCTGTGGTGAGATACCATTATGCCCATATGACAGTTGCCGCCTGCTTGCTCTGAACCTTTATTCATACGTTGAAAATCCATTTACACCCAAAGCCAGTTTCAACTTTGAACTGTTCAAAGAACATATCCATTATGCCCAACGCATTATGGATGATATTATCGATCTTGAACTGGAAAAGATTGATGCCATCATTGAGAAAATAAATTCAGACCCTGAAGAAGAAGAAATCAAAGCAGTTGAAAAAAGGCTCTGGGAAAACATCAGGAAAAAAGCACAGGAAGGCCGCCGTACCGGAATTGGAATAACCGCTGAAGGCGACATGCTTGCAGCTCTGGGATTGGAATACGGCAGTGAAAATGCAACTGATTTTTCGGAACAAATTCATAAAACTGTAGCATTGGAAGCATACCGTTCATCGGTATATCTGGCAAAAGAGCGTGGACCATTCGCTATTTACAACACCGAAAGGGAAGAAGGGAATCCCTTCATCAACCGTTTGAAAAAAGCCGATCCATCGCTTTATGAAGAAATGACCAAATTCGGAAGACGTAACATAGCACTGCTCACCATTGCACCTACCGGCACTACCAGCCTGATGACACAAACCACTTCGGGTATTGAACCTGTTTTTCTGCCGGTATATAAACGCCGTCGCAAAGTAAATCCGGGCGATAAGGATGTAAGGGTTGATTTTGTTGATGAACTGGGTGATCACTGGGAAGAATTCACGGTATTCCACCACAAATTTAAAGTATGGATGGAAGCCCATGGTCATAGCCTGAAAAAAGAATATACTCAGGAAGACCTTGATGAGTTGGTGAAGCAATCCCCATACTATAAAGCTACTTCAAACGATGTAAACTGGCTTTCGAAGGTAAGAATGCAGGGAAGAATACAAAAATGGGTCGATCATTCCATAAGTGTTACCATTAATCTGCCTTCTGACGCAACCGAGGAACTGGTGGGGCAGCTTTATTTCGAAGCCTGGAAAAGCGGTTGCAAGGGAGTAACTGTTTACCGTGATGGCTCACGCTCAGGTGTATTGATTTCAAACAACATTTCGGATAAGAAAAAATCAGGCTTCCCCACAAAACGTCCGGAAAAACTCGATGCCGATGTTGTACGATTTCAAAACAACAAAGAAAAATGGATAGCCTTTATTGGTCTTTTGGATCATAAACCATACGAAATTTTCACAGGGTTGTCAGACGACGAAGACGGCATCCTGCTGCCACGTTCAATTACAAGGGGATGTATCATAAAAAATTACGATCCCGATGGAAATTCAAGATACGACTTTCAGTATGTAAACAAGAGGGGGTATAAAACCACCATTGAAGGGTTATCATACAAATTCAACCCTGTATTCTGGAACTATGCCAAACTAATTTCAGGCACCTTGCGTCATGGAATGCCCATACATAAAATAGTGGAACTGGTTACCAGCCTTCAGCTTGATAACGAAACTATTAATTCGTGGAAAGCAGGAGTGGCTCGAGCTCTAAAAAAATACATACCAAACGGTACACTTGCTGAAGACGCCTTATGTGAGGAGTGTGGCTCCGACGAAGTAGTATACCAGGAGGGATGTCTTACCTGTTTATCGTGCGGATCGTCGAAATGTGGATAACTTTAAATTGCAGATAATCAGGGCAGAAAAGCCGGGATTGAAATTCAATCCCGGCTTTTTATTCATTAAAAATCGATTATCGATTTAATATTTTCATTATAACTCTTACTGCAGGAAATAATTCTGCTCTTATCGCACTTCATTATTAAATCATACCTTCCATTAGCAAGCTTTTTTATCTCACCAATACGTTTGCTGTTTATAATAGTTGATTTATGAACCCGGATAAAATCTTTGGGCAATTTAGATTCCAGCTCTGTTAAATTGGAGTCAACCAAATAATCCTTACCACTTATGTCAGTAAGAAAAACATAGTTGTTATTAGCAGAGAAATCTACAATCTCATCAAACTGAATAAGGCTGATTTTACTTCCTTCTTTAACCGGATAATAATCCCGTATATCCTCCGGTTTGATTGATTCATTCTGAAATTTATTGAATTGATTTTCCAACTCTTTCGAAATCTTTCCGGAATTGTTTGAAGATCTTCTTATATATTTAATTAAAGCAATAATCACCAATGTAACCAAAACCATTAAAATTATCATAGGCCCAAACCATAGAAAAAACCATAGAATCTCCCGTAGTCCAATAAAGGATATACTAATCGAATTCATAAAAATGAGTTATTTTGATTTTTTACCAATCTAAGTGAAATATTAATCCGGACAAAACAAAAGATGGCAAGAAGCCTGAATTCGCATCCAGGTCAATCTATTTTTTGGGTGAGACGCCTTTTTAATAAATAAATAAGGCACAACTTTTCATTGTGCCTCATAAAAATAAAATGTAAAAAATTAAAATAATTTATGCCTCTATCATCTTTTTATAATCATCAGCCGACATCAGGTTATTAACTTCCTCTGAGTTACTCATTGTTATTTTAACCATCCAGCCTTTCCCATAAGGATCTTTATTTACCAGTTCGGGTTCATCAGCCAGATCCTGATTTACCTCGGTTACAGTACCACCTACCGGCATAAACAAATCGGAAACTGTTTTCACAGCCTCTACTGTTCCAAAGGTTTCACCCTTATCGAGTTCCTCACCCTCTGTCTCAATTTCAATAAAAACAACGTCACCCAGCTCATTTTGAGCGTAATCGGTAATTCCTACCACGGCTGTATCTCCGTCTATCTTTACCCATTCATGGTCTTCGGTGTACTTCAAATCTGCTGGTA
>JBEPWX010000189.1:0-6389 GCA_041642235.1 Mariniphaga sp. | reverse complement strand
ATTGCTCTTGCAGCCTGGGACAGGGTAAGAAAAGTTTTGGAGTTGAAAAACAACCTGCAAAGAACAAAGAAACAGGAAACAGATAATTCAGCTGCATTGCTATCATTCCGTGATGTTTCTTTTTCATACCCCAATGGTAGTGAGGTATTGCATAAAATAACCTTTAATCTGAAACAAGGGAAAACTTATGCTTTTGTTGGTCCTACTGGTGGAGGAAAAACAACTACTGCTTCTCTTGCTGCACGCTTATTCGATCCGGTTAAAGGAAAAGTACTTCTGCATGGGCAAGATATACGTTCCTATACTCCTGAAGATCGGACAAGAAAAATCGGATTTATATTACAAGATCCTTTTTTATTTAGTGGCACCATCAAAGAAAATATCTTGTACGGTAACTTTGAATATCAGCATATTCAAAACGATGAACTTTCCCATATCCTGCATGAATCAGGATTGGAATCATTGATCCTGAGATTTGAAAACGGGCTTGAAACTACAATTGATGTGGCAGGTGATGGCATCAGTCTGGGCCAAAAACAACTGATTGCCTTTATGCGTGCAGTGCTTCGCAAACCTGAGTTGCTTATTCTTGATGAGGCAACAGCCAATATTGATACTGTCACAGAAAACCTGTTGGATGAAATTCTTCTAAAACTACCGCCGACAACAACAAAACTGGTTATTGCACATCGATTAAATACGATTGCCAATGCTGATGTAATCTATTTTGTAAATATCGGGAAAGTAATTCGTGCAGGTTCACTTAATGAAGCAATAGAAATGTTGATGAAGGGTAACATTTCGAGTTGAATTAATAAAAAAGGTCTGTAATCCCCAAAAGATTATAAACCTCTCCTCCTCTCATCAACGTTATCGCCCGATTCCAAATCACTGTCTTCATCTTGATTTTCCTCTGGAATATCTTCATGCCTTCTGTTCCTTTCATCAGGATTATCTCCTGATTCAAGATCCCGGTCTTCTCCAGTAATATTTTCAATCAGATATTATTCATGAATACTCATGGTAATATTTTTAAAGATTGCATATATTTTCTGCAATAAATATTCCAATGAAAGTGAGTAGGCATATATTAATTTATCCAGAGTTTCATTCCTGCTGAAATTGAATATTTCCGTTGGTGCATAATATTATCTTGCCAGATTCCTCCACAAACCAATTCTGGGTATTTTCTAAACACATGAGAACAAATTACACACATTAACAATCATGTTTGAGGCATAAAATATAAGCAGTTATGGAGAAACAAAAAACCCGGGGAAAACCCGGGCCTTTATATTATTCACCTAAAAATTCAGTTCATTATTTTACTTTATCAACAATTGCTTTGAACGCTTCAGGTTGATTCATAGCCAAATCGGCCAGTACTTTCCTGTTGATTTCAATTGCATTTTTTTTCAGCAATCCCATAAATTGTGAATACGACAACCCTTCAATACGGGCCGCTGCATTTATACGTTGAATCCACAATGCA
The DNA here is from genome assembly GCA_041642235.1 of Mariniphaga sp. Taxonomy (GTDB): domain Bacteria; phylum Bacteroidota; class Bacteroidia; order Bacteroidales; family Prolixibacteraceae; genus Mariniphaga. Next base: position 4,897 of record JBEPWX010000189.1, on the reverse strand, counting down.
CGGAAATTGCGTTTTTTGGTCTTCCTGTCACGGTAAGCATACTGCTGGCCTTTTTCCCAGGTATTCTTAGCGACTGACCAAACATTTTTACGTGCTCCGAAATAACCTTTCGTTCTCTTCAGAATTTTTTTCCTCCGGGCACGTGATGCTGCATGATTTACACTTCTTGGCATACTTTTTACTTTTTTGGTTACCGGCGTCTCCGTCAGCTGGCAGAAAACTTAAGGCACAATAACCGGGTTAATTACTCTTTTTAACTATAAAAGGAAATTTGATATTACCTTACCATTACTTCATGGCCAACATTTGCTTCACGTTATCTTCATTGGTCTTATCGATGATAGCCCAATAAGTGAGATTCCGTTTACGCTTTGTGCTTTTCTTAGTCAAAATATGGCTCTTATAGGCATGTTTCCTTTTAATCTTCCCTGTTCCGGTGAGCCTGAAACGTTTTTTGGCGCCGGAATTTGTTTTCATCTTTGGCATATTCCTACTTGTTAAAATGTTATCAAAGAACTGTATTATTTCTTTTTAGGTGAAATCATCATTATCATTCTTTTGCCTTCAAGCTTTGGCATTTGCTCTACTGTTCCTAAATCTTCGAGTTCGGTAGCCAGCCGGAGCAAAAGAATTTCTCCCTGCTCCTTAAACAGAATCGATCTTCCTTTAAAAAAGACAAAGGCCTTTACTTTTGCCCCGTCTTTCAAAAACTTTTCGGCATGTCTGAGTTTAAATTCAAAATCATGTTCATCGGTTTGCGGCCCAAACCTGATTTCCTTCACGACCACTTGTACCGCTTTAGCCTTCATTTCCTTCTGTTTCTTTTTCTGTTGATAAAGAAACTTGGAATAGTCGATTATTTTACATACCGGCGGATCCGCTTTGGGGGAAATTTCCACCAAATCCAGCTCCTGTTCATCGGCCATGCGAAGTGCATCTCTCAGGGGGTATACACCCTGCTCTTCTATATTATCTCCTACCAATCTTACCTGCGGAGAGGTAATGTTTCGGTTAATCTTGTGTTGTGGTCCTGTATCCCTTCTCTGGAATGGTGAGCGCCCGGGCCCTCTTCTCTTAATAGCTATAGTTATGTCCTCCTATATTAGTTATACAATTCCGATAATTGATCTCTTACTTCTTTTATTACTAAACCTGCAAACTCGCCGATTTGTTTAGTTCCAATATCTCCTTCTCCCTGTCGGCGTACAGAAACAGTTTCTTTTTCCTGTTCCTTCTCTCCAACAATAAGCATATATGGAATCCGCTTCAGTTCGTTGTCGCGTATCTTTCTACCAATCTTTTCATTACGATCATCAACGACGGTGCGAATATCGGAATTATTTAGAATATTTGAAACTTTTTGAGCATATTCATTATACTTTTCACTGATTGGCAGAATAACCACTTGCTCAGGTGCAAGCCAAAACGGAAATTTTCCGGCAGTATGTTCGATAAGAACTGCAACAAACCGTTCCATTGATCCAAACGGTGCACGATGTATCATTACCGGCCGGTGGCGGTTATCATCGGCTCCAATATACTCAAGATTAAAACGTTCAGGCAGATTATAGTCAACCTGAATGGTACCCAACTGCCAGCTGCGGCCAAGGGCATCTTTAATCATAAAGTCGAGCTTGGGCCCATAAAAGGCTGCCTCACCTTTTTCGGTAACAGTTTCAAGTCCCTTTTCTTCACATGCTTCTATGATAGCCCTTTCAGCTTTATCCCAATTTTCGGAATTGCCAATATATTTTTCCGGTTTTTCAGGGTCACGGAGTGAAATCTGGGCAGTATAATTTTCAAAGCTTAGTGCTTTAAAAATAATGAAAACGATATCGATAACCTTTTTAAATTCATCTTTCAACTGGTCGGGGCGGCAGAATATATGTGCATCGTCCTGAGTGAATCCACGCACCCGGGTTAATCCGTGCAATTCACCACTCATTTCATAGCGGTAAACGGTTCCGAACTCTGCCATACGAATGGGTAAATCTTTATAAGAGTGTGGTTTAGCCTTATAAATCTCGCAGTGGTGCGGACAATTCATAGGCTTCAGCAGGTATTCCTCTCCTTCGGTAGGGGTGGTTATAGGCTGAAAAGAATCTTTTCCATATTTCTCGTAATGCCCTGAAGTTTTATAAAGCTTTACATCCCCAATATGAGGTGTAATTACCTGGTCGTAACCGTATTTTTTCTGAACCCGCTTCAGGAAATCTTCCAGTTGCATACGCAACTGTGCGCCTTTGGGCAGCCACAAAGGCAAACCCTGCCCCACTGCTTCGGAGAATGTAAAAAGTTCCATCTCTTTGCCTATTTTCCGGTGGTCACGCTTTTTGGCTTCCTCCAGCATAACCAAATATTCCTCCAGCATTTTTTGTTTTGGAAATGTAACCCCGTAAACGCGGGTAAGCATCTTATTCTTTTCATTACCACGCCAGTATGCTCCTGCAATGGCGGTAAGTTTCACAGCCTTTATATATCCTGTATTCGGCAAATGAGGTCCCCGGCAAAGATCTGTAAAATTTCCCTGTTCATAAACCGTAATTGTACCATCTTCCAATTCTCCAATAAGCTCCTGTTTCAGTTCATCATTTTTTTGAACAAACATTTCCAGTGCATCCTTTTTGGAAATCTCCTTACGTACAATATCGTTCTTTTGCCGGGCAAGCTCCACCATTTTCTGTTCAATTTTCTGTAAATCCTTGTCGGTAAGCTGCTGCCCGTTTGGAAGCTCCACATCGTAATAAAAACCAGTATCAACGGTAGGTCCGATTCCAAATTTTGTTCCCGGATAAAAATGTTCGATAGCCTCTGCCATGAGATGGGCGGACGAATGCCAAAATGCTTCCTTCCCTTCTCGATCATTCCAGGTATTAAGCCTCACCAATGCATTCTCGTTAATTTTACGGGTTAGGTCTCTTATTTCTCCGTTTACCGAAACCGATAATACATCCTTGGCCAATCTGGGTGAAATATCCTTCGCCAATTCCAGCCCGGTTACCGGTTCTGAAAATTCTCTTACACTATTATCAGGAAGTGTTATTTTTATCATGCTACTTATACCATTTTTTTAAGAGGTGCAAAGATAATGATTCAGATAGAATTACAATTCAGCCGAATACTTTGTTATGGGATTTTTAATAAGAATTTGAAAAAAATGATTTCCAATGCCTCTGAATTGATATAATCCTTAATTTCCAATTATTTCAAAAAAAACTAAAGTTATAACTAAACGAATACTTTCCTATTCCTTTTTTTTTGCCTCTTCCCAAATTTTATCCATTTCAGCCAGTGTCATGGTTTTTAAATCCTTCCCTTTCATTAACGTTTTGCCCTCAAGATAATTAAAACGCTTAATGAACTTCAGATTGGTACGTTCAAGAGCAGCTTCAGGATCAACACCATAAAGCCGTGCCGCATTCACCATAGCAAAGAACAGATCGCCAAATTCAGCTTCTATTTTATCTTCATCCACATTTAATATCTCGCTGCTCAATTCTTCCACCTCCTCTTTTACCTTATCCCAGACCTGCTCTTTATATTCCCAATCGAATCCAACACCGCTAGCTTTTTCCTGAATACGATTGGCCTTAACCAATGCCGGCATGGCGGCAGGAACTCCTTCAAGCACCCTTTTGTTGCCTCCTTTTTCTTTCAGCTTTAGAGCCTCCCAATTTTCCTCAACTTTCTTTGATGAACCTTCCACATCAACATCACTGAAAACATGAGGATGCCGATAAATTAGTTTTGTATTAATTCCCTCAAGTACATCAACTATATCGAATGCACTTTTTTCTGAACCTATTTTGGAATAAAAAACAATATGGAGCATTAAATCACCAAGTTCCTTTTTGATTTCGTTCAAATCATTCTTAAGGATAGCATCGCCTAATTCATAAGTTTCTTCTATAGTCAGTTTTCTAAGCGACTCAAGTGTCTGCTCTCTGTCCCAGGGGCATTTTTCCCGGAGCTCATCCATTATGCTCAGTAACCGCTGAAATTCCTCAATCCTTTTATCCATAGAAAGTATTTATACCGGCGAAATTAATGATTCTGAAAAACTTATTCAGTATTGTTAGGAATTTGTTGCCGGAAATATAAAACGGATTTATTTTTGTAATTTTGAATGTATAAATATTTAATAAAAGCTGTTGGAGAAACAAATATATCTGGAAGGGATTGATCCTTTGGAGTTTTTTGGGATTAATAATGTAAAAATGGATTTAATCCGGACTTTATTTCCCAAAATAAAAATTACTGCCCGCGGAAATATACTCTATATTCAGGGAGAGGAAACAGAGCTGAGAAATTTTGAGAAGAAATTCACCCTTCTCCTCGATCATTACTTTCAATTCAACGTCATTACTGAAGAGATTATCTTACAGATACTTTCTACAGGCATTTCTAACCTGGAAGAAAATGGAATCACAGAAAAGGATATCATTTTGTTTGGCAACAGTGGCAAGCCCATAAGGGCCCGTACTCCAAATCAACGCCTCCTGATTGATGAAAGTGCAAAAAATGATCTCATGTTTGCCATTGGTCCGGCGGGAACCGGCAAAACTTATACAGCTATTGCACTGGCCGTAAGGGCACTTAAGAACAGAGAAATAAAAAAAATAATACTTAGCCGTCCGGCAGTAGAAGCCGGTGAAAATCTAGGCTTTCTTCCAGGTGATTTAAAAGAAAAAATTGATCCATATCTGCAACCATTATATGATGCACTGCAGGATATGATTCCGCCCCGGAAACTGGAAGATTTTTTGAGGGATGACATTATTCAGATCGCCCCCCTGGCGTTTATGCGGGGCCGTACCCTCAGCAATGCATTTGTAATACTTGACGAGGCACAGAATACTACCATCAATCAGCTTAAGATGTTCCTTACCAGAATGGG
>JBEPWX010000188.1:0-6390 GCA_041642235.1 Mariniphaga sp. | reverse complement strand
GTCATTTTAAGATTAAAACACATACAAAAAAAGAATCTCAAATATACTCAGTGTAAAACAAAAGACAAAAGAAAAATCATTAACAACATTTTAAAGGTAAAAATTCCAGAAAAAACAGAACAAACAGATTATCACTAAAATAATCATAAAAAAGATTTGCTATCTTTACGCTAATAATTGTTAAAACTGAAAAAAATGAACCAGCTTTTCATCAAAGAAATTCCAGGTAAAAAACGAGTATCTTTTTCGGAGGCAGAGCATCTTCTCGAAAATCAAACTATAACAAATACCATTCAGGTAATTAACTGGAAAGAATACGATTACAAACCTAAAGTTCACTTCAGGATAGGGCATACAGGAGATGAAATTTGGTTGAAATATTATGTGAATGAAAATCATCTTCGGGCAAAAGAGACTAAAACGAATGGGGATGTTTATAAAGACAGCTGTGTAGAATTTTTTATTTCACCTGATAATGAAAATTATTACAATTTTGAATTTAGCTGTATTGGAACCATCCATCTGGCCTGGGGTTCGGGAAGAAATGACCGTAAATTTGTCGACCCAAAAATTATTGAAAAAATTGCCATTAAATCAACTCTAGGAAATCAGCCGTTTGACAATAAATCAGGAGATTTTGAATGGGAAATGATGATTCGCATACCACAGGAATCTTTTGCTTACAGTAATTTGAAAACCTTCAAAAACATGAAGGCGTCTGCCAATTTTTACAAATGTGGAGATGAAACTGCCATTCCCCATTACGTTACATGGAACCCTGTTGGAGCTGAAAATCCGGATTATCACCGGCCGGAATTTTTTGGTAAAGTGGAGTTTGAATAAAAAGAGGGCTGTAGTTCAGGAGAACGCCGGCTCTAATCATTAAATTAACCTGGGTTACAAAAAAAGAGAGTTCCGGATTTACTGACAGCGGAAAACATTTTCACATTAAATCTCTCCTCTCTTAATCTTTTTATAGGGCATGGTATCCAGATTTCTTGAAGCTTGCAATGAAGCACTGATAAATAGAACCACTGATGCAATTATTGCGGCATAAGCCACAATTTCGGAAACCTGCCATTGTTTTACAGCTATTGCTACCAATGCCCAAATTCCAACAAAAGCAGCTTCACGCATATTGCGAGTATATATCAACAATATATAAATAAAAACGGCAACGACAATCATTACAACAACCCATATCGAATGAAGCGCAAACGATCCATCAGGATTAAGCTTTGTAAAATATGCAGCTATGTTTGCCATTGTTGCAACGATTATCCAACCTAAATATATGCAAATCGGCCACCATACAAATGCAATTATTCGTACCGGGGCATCCCAGATTTCAAGCCTGAGCCTGAACATTAGCATAATTAATGAAAATAACAAAATAAGAATTAGAACTAAAGACAAAGCAATTTGATCATTCGTCCAGGCAACAATCCAACCACTATTGGCAAGATTACTTAACACAAACCACATTCCTGTTCGTTTCAGGTATTCATCATCTCGATTTTTATTCCAGGCATACCATTGAAAACTAACAAAAAATATCAGCAACAGGTATATTAAACCCCAAATTGAAAATGCATAACCGGCAGGTGTAAAAAGATTTTCATATTTTGCACTGATTTCTCCAACGGTTTCAGTACTTATATATCCGGCACCTGTAAAATAGTTGATAATAAGTGTCAGAATTAGTGATGCACTGTTTATAACCAAAAAAACGATTTGTTTCATTTCTAAAAATATTTAATAGAAAAGTTACAAAAAAATAAAATGGCTTTGTAAATACGACAGGCAATAATAAAAACTCCCCTGGAAATCTTTCCCCTTTTATACTCATGTCTTCATGACAGGATTTTATTATTCAATCTTTTTCTGTTTTAACAAGTTTATAATTTTCCATTGTGACAAAGTAATCATTAAGGATACCATAAACGTCAAACCATTCCCAAATAGTAATTTTCCGTGGATTGTTTGGCCGTTCCACCCATTTGCCGTTCACATAAACGGGAGCTGGAATTTCATAGCTTTCCGCCCATTTTCTATTTTTCACTATGGCCACAGCAGCCATATCAAATAATGCCCGGCCAGGAGGATCCCCCCACATAGTATAGGTATCGAACAAATGGGCTGAATAATCTCCCCAATTGGCAAATTCTCCTCCATTCCTGCCGGTAACTGTACCCGATAATTTTGGTCCTTTACCTGGCATCCGGTGCAATATCTGATTTTTTGAAACTATCACAGCGGCTGTTCCCGATGGCTTTCCATAACGCACAGTAACGATCTCAAAAGGCACATCAACATCAAGAATGTAATTCATCGCTTCAATATCCCAATCCTGATTATGCTCTCCGGAATCGGGATAATTTGAGCCCAGCCAAACAATTCTGATGTTTTGGGCAATAGCCGGTTCCTTTCTAAGGGCCAAAGCTATATTGGTTAATTTTCCGACCGGCAGCAGTACCAGCTTTTGCGATCGTTCCTTCATTGCCTGTTCAATAATAAAATCAACCGCTTCATGTCCATCGAATTGAGGAGAGTCTATCAGATCTTTTATATCCTGATATGATCCGTCAGCTCCGGTTAAAAGTGGAATTTTCCCATAAAACTCACCACAAAGCTGCATTACCCGTTTGGCTTCCTCGTAATGATCACTCACATCCGACTCATCAGAATAACCAGTTGGGGCACTTGTTGCATTAACAGTAACACCTTCCACATCAAACCGGTTACCATTAAAAAGCAGATAAGCCAATGCATGCTGATCATCCACTTCATTATTGGCATCTGTGTCAAATACAACAGGAATTTTTGAGCCACCTGTAATATTACAGCCATTCACTATAAGTATGATTATCAATAATCCCAATGCTCTTATAAAGGCTGATGTTATTTTCTTTCTCATAAATGAATTATTTATTCTCTTTGCTGAATGTTACATCTCAGGGCATCATCAACAGTAAAAAGTTATCCTTTTATTTAATTCTACTGATTGACAGTTTTAAAATATACTTTCGTATCCGGCTTATTTGTAGAATAAACCAACAAGTCACCTGTATTAACCCAATACCCATCAGGAATATTTTTAGCTTTTATGGTAATTTGATGCATACCCTCCGGCAGGTCATAATTCCATGCAACTTCATTACGACGAATCAGCCCTTGAGTTGGGAGTTTAGCAGTCTCAATCAGCTGCCCGTCAACTAAAACGTCCACCTCAAGCATAACATCGGGCAGATGGTTTTCTTTGGCAGCCCTTCCGCCCAAAACAAATCCACATCCATTCAATTCAAATTTAACTTCAGTATTCTTTATGGATATCTGTTCTCCAACTGCTCTCCTCTCTGTAGGGTATAAACCTTCAAAAGCAATTTCCAGCGGAACAGTTTTTGGCTCCTGATATTTTACAAGTAAAAAATTACCATCTTCCTTGCCCTCATTTCTTTTAATCAATTCCACTGCATGATTAAACCCAAGCTCATAAACCTTATTCAGTGACATATCAGTATACTGAAAATTCATATCCTCCACCTTGTCAATTCCTTGTTTCCAGTAATCCGGAATCCGGCTGTATCCAATCATTGTTCCAAGTATTCCGGCAGCATTTGCAGGGTTACAGTCCGAATCGTATCCGCAGCGGGTACTGATATCAACAGTAGCACCAAAGTCGCCTTTTCCGTAAAGCAGACCGATTACAATATAAGCAGCATTGATTTTGGCATCAATGTTAAACGGACGGAAAACACCGTCGGGGCAACCTTTATCATAGGTCCATTTCTTTTGTGCTTCGAACCATGCCGATTTCCAATCGTCGGGATTCTGCCTGTACCAACTTATTACATCGGCAATGCATTGATAAAATTCGCTTTGAGAAGGAATGGTTTTCAATGCTTCCTCCACGATAAATTCCATATCATCGTATACAAAGGCAAGTGCATACATCGAAGCCACATAAATACCCCCATAAACTCCGTCTCCATAATTCATGATGTGACCAATGCGGTTGCCAATTTCAGCCGCTGAGTTCACCATTCCCGGAGCCATTAACCCGGCGAAATCAGCCTCAATCTGAAAGTCGATATCATCGGCATGAGGATTATTTTTCCAGTGCCCCGAAGTAGGAGGCATGATCCCATTGAGAATGTTATACCGGGCAGCCTGATTTGCATGCCATAGCGGATATTCTGCCTTAGCAAAAGCCAATGCATGAAGTGAATCATATGCATCCAGTCCATGTTTTTCAAACACTTCCACAAAGGTAAGATCCATATACACATCATCGTAAAGCCCCGGAGAATTCTCATAATACCATAACATTCGGGTATCATCCCATGGAATCGGAACATGATCTCCGATCATAGTACCATTCCATTTAAATTCGGTAGGTCCTCCATACGTGCAGCCAATCACCTGACCTGCCCAGCCACCTTTAATTTTATCCTGCAGTTCAGATTTTAAAATTTTCACAGTTTCACCATCGGAAAAAAAGACAGAGTTTTTCATATCTGCCCTGGTTTGACATGCTGCCGATAAAACGAACAACATCAAAGAATACACTACTGCTTTCATTTTTTACTGTATTAGATTATTTATTGTTTTTTCAGGTTAACCACCCATTGACCGCTAGCGGGTGCTTTCATTGTAATCTTATTACCACCGCTTACAGGAGAGTCGTCAAACCAGTTGCTGTCAGAAATATTAAGCCAGGCTAGATTCAAATTACCATTTACACCAGACAAATCCACTTTGACTTCACCAAATGATTTCCCTGTTTCTGACTGATCGCATGAAAAAAGTGGCAGGCTAATAAAAAAGCTGATTATAATATAGAATTCATAATGCTTCATAGTTTTAAAATTACTGTTAGAGTTTGATTAAAGAAATAGATTAAAACCTGTAACGTTGAATTTCATCCAATCTCGGTGCCGACGGCTGTGCCCCCATCCGGGTCACCGAAATGGCAGCAGCCTTTTGGGCTAAATCAATCGCCCTGTGCATTTCAATTCCTCCGGCCAGTGCTGAAGCCAATGCCCCGTTAAATACATCACCGGCAGCAGTTGTATCTACTACCTTAACCTTATATCCCGGAATCACTCCTCCAAAATCCTCCGTTTTCAAATAAACTCCTTTACTTCCCAACGTGATGATAACTGTGTTCACACCTGCATCATGAAGTTCGCCCGCCATTAAAGGAATTTCATTTTTCGTTTTTCGTGAAGTCAGAATTGCTGCTTCATTTTCATTGGGTGTTATAATGGTTACTTTCTCCAGCAGTCCAGCAGGAATTACAGCACCCGGAGCAGGATTCAGAATAAAAGGAATTCCTTTTGAATGCGCCATTTCAGCTGCTGCTTCAACTGTTTCCATAGGAACTTCCAGTTGTGCCAGCACAAGTTCGGCTTCCTCAAAAGCCTGTCCGAAACTATAAATATCTTCAGGAAGCAAAAAGGCGTTTGCGCCCGGTGCAACGGAAATGCTGTTTTCACCGTCGGCCGCTACATTTATTAATGCAATACCCGAATGGGTTCCCGGCTGAACTTTAATACATGAGGTATCAATCCCTTCGTTACGATAATTTTCCACCGACTGTGTTCCAAATGCATCATCAGAAACACAGGCAATAAAAGTGACATTAGCTCCAGCACGCGCTGCAGCCACAGCCTGATTGGCTCCTTTCCCTCCGGGAATGATCATAAAATCAGATCCCATAAGCGTTTCACCCGGGGCAGGAATATTAGGTACTCTCACCACCATATCGGTGTTTGAACTCCCTACTACAACAATTTTAGGATTCATATCATTTTAATAAAACCGGGAAATAACAATAAGAGCAAGCCCCACAACAAAAAACAGAAACATGGCAGTAAGTAATCCTTTGACTCCTTTAGCCCCTCTAAATTCTTTCCATATAAAAACTCCCCAAAGAGCGGCAATAAGCGTTGCACCCTGCCCCAAACCATATGAAATGGCAAAACCTGCCTGTTCGGCAGCAATAATATTGAGCGTCATCCCAAGGCTCCAGATGGCACCTCCTAAAATACCTATAAGATGAAGTCTCATGCCCCCTTTTACAAAATAATCTTTATATGTTACTTTCTCACCTACCAGTGGTTTATACATAAAAACACTGTTCCATACAAAATTGGAAACAAGTAATCCAACGGCGAAAATCACGGAAGCTGTATATGGTGTAAGTTTTCCTTCCATTGGGTTCACAAAATCGGCTGACATGGATTCAGCTACAAACCGATAGAAAAATCCCATCAGAAAGCCTGCAATCAGTGAAATCATAATCCCTTTGGCAGTAGTGATTGAACCCGGACCTGATAACTTCTGATATGCTCTTGCATCGAGCACAATAGCTACAACAACCAGAGC
>JBEPWX010000187.1:0-6407 GCA_041642235.1 Mariniphaga sp. | reverse complement strand
AAGAATACAACAAATACGAACCAAATGTTGCTTCCGTTTATTCCATAAACATTGAATCGGACAGCAAATTTGTGTGGGTGTTATTTCCTTCGGAAAAAGTGGAAACGGGAATTCAGGCTGAAATTGTATCAGAATCTTCAAAGGAGATAAAAATAAAAGTATGGAACGAAAGGAATGATCAATGGGTTATTGATGTTCCGTTGGATTAAAAGATATTAACGGCTGAAGCCGGGTTTGGGAGGCTGAGCAGAAATCACCAGGCTGAAGCGCCGGTGTAAAAAAGAGACGATTTTGCACCGCACTTTTTCTACCTGGTCTTAAGTGGAAATAAGGACTATATAGGAGAATATTTAGAAGCTAAGCAACGACGTAGAAAAAACGATTGGAAGGGTTAATTATAAAGGAGAATTTATTTACACCGTACTTTTCCCAAAGGGATTCCTTCGGAAAGTACGGTGATTTAAGAGTTGAAAAAGGAAAAAAGCCTTAGCGTTTAATGATATTCTAAAAAATGAAGAATGAAAAAAACTATTTTAATTGCTGCCATTTTACTGGCCAGTTCTGTCACCAAAAGCCAGTCTTTAAACAACACCAAATTCGATGGTTACCGCTCCATCTGGTTTGAACTGAACCAGAAATACGAATACGGCGACAAATATTCCGGCGCATTGGGAACCTACACAGCCAAGCATGTTCCGCTGGCCATTTATTCGCCCGAAGCTGATAAAACATTTTTCGTTTACGGCGGAACAAAAGCTGAAGGTGAACGCTACCTGCTATGCATGATTGGTGAATTCGACCACAAAACCCGCATGGTCTCCAAACCAACCGTGGTTTACGACAAGCTGGGTGTGGATGACCCGCACGATAATCCGTCCGTTATGATTGACGATGAAGGTTTCATCCTGGTTTTTGTTAGCGGACGGGGACGAAACCGGCCCGGCTTCAAGTTTAAGAGTTCAAAACCTTTCAGTATTGAAGAATTTGAAATGATTTCGGAAGAGGAAATGACCTACCCGCAACCCTGGAACACAGACCAGGGTTATTTGCACTTATTCACCAAATACACCGGCGTCAGACAGTTGTATTTCGAATCGAGCCTGGACGGGGTAACCTGGACAGAAGACCGTTTGCTGGCTGCCATTCCTGTAAACGAAGGCGAACGTTCGGGACATTACCAGACCAGCTCCAGTTTCGAGGGCAAAAAAGTGGGCACATTTTTTAACCGCCACCCCGATGGAAATGTCGACAAACGTACTGATGTTTATTATATTGAAACCAGCGATTTGGGTCAAACCTGGACCGATGTGCAGGGAAATCCACTGGAAATCCCGTTGCTTAAACTTGAAAACCCGGCGCGTGTAATTAATTACCAGTCACAGGGAAAGAATGTTTATCTGAAGGATATGGGTTTCGATGCAAAGGGAAATCCTGTCTATCTTTATATTCGCAGCAACGGCCATGAGCCCGGTCCAATCAGCTCCCCTTATGAATGGTGCATCACCGTGTGGGATGGAACCAAATGGAGTACCTCGGTTGTCACAGAATCGGATCATAACTACGATATGGGCAGCCTGTTTATTTCAAACGATGATTGGAAGGTGGTTGCACCAATAATATCGGGACCTCAAAAATGGGGAGTTGGTGGAGAACTGGAGGTGTGGCAGTCGAACGATAAAGGCAGTAATTGGCAGAAGCAAAAGAAGCTGACGAAAAACAGCAAATACAATCACGCCTATGTCAGGCGGCCGGTTGATTATAAAGCTCCTTTCTGTTTTTTTTGGGCCGATGGGCATCCGCATGAGTTTAGCAAGTCACAGCTTTATTTTGGCGATTTTGAGGGAAACATCTGGCGTTTGCCTTATAAAATGAAGGAAGATTTTATGAAACCGGAACAGGTCAGGTAGAATATTACTGAAAGTGGTAATTACCGAGGTAGAATAAGATAGGAATTTAACCGGCTGTAATTAATATATTACCCCTTATTTACGATTCCGGGGTTTTATAGGTTTCCAGAAAATATAAGGGCAAAGTTACGGTAATGCTTCAGAAATTACATTTGCAGATGGATAGAAGGCATATGCTGTTGCCTTTGCTGGCTTGTTCTATTCCCGATCATCTTCTATAAAAATCTTCAATTGTAAAAATACCTGATTTTCATGGTGGAAGGTGGTAACCTTGTACAAATTAAATTCAATGTAAATTCAATACAAATTCAATGTTAATTCAATGATAATTCAATTTTTATCGAATTTAAATTGAGTTTATACTGAATTTGAAAAGGAGTTAATCTGGGAAAAATGCCACGTACATGCTTTTCTGCTAAAATATGAGTATTGGATCTTTTCCGAGGATTTTTATTCATATATAGTGTGGTATAATTTGGGAATGTGAGGTTATCTCTAATCAAATGCATGGAAAATCGATGTTAAATACCATGGTGACATTAAGGAAATGTCTCAGGCATGAATATTTTTATCCCCGTCTTTATAAAATCTTTATACAACCTCAGCATAATTTTATACTGTATTAATAAAATCACCGGCACCTTTGAAGTCAAAAAATGAGCATCATCAAAACGAATAAGAGGGATGAAAACATTAGTTGTAATAATCATAGTTTTTCTCTTTGTTTTTATATTTTATTCAGCTATGAAATTGCTTATTAGGTATTTAAAGAAATAGCTGATGACGAAGTAAGTTAATGCTGTCTCATTTTAATTTTCGTAAGCAATCAACCTTAGCAGTGGAATGTTTCAGGCAATAAATTTTAAAATCGTATTAAAGCTTACCAGCAGAAATTTATATATTATATCTGCTGCCTTATTGGTTTGCGCCCTGATTAGCATAGTTTATTCTGAAACGATTACTCCATTTATTTATTCATCGTTTACAGCACTAATAACAGGAGCAGTATTTCATTTTCTTTCAAGAAACCAGGGTGGGGAGGCAGAAATTAAACGAAAGGAAGCTTTTTTTATGGTGACATTTTCCTGGGTTTTGATCAGCCTTATCGGGAGCCTGCCATTTATTTTTTCCGGTACAATTCCATCATATATAAATGCAATTTTCGAGTCGGTTTCAGGGTTTACTACAACAGGGTCTTCCATCCTTTCCGATATAGAAGCGCTTCCAAAATCTATTTTGTTTTGGCGCAGCCTTACCCACTGGATTGGAGGTATCGGTATTATTGTATTGTTCATTATTGTAATGCCTTCGCTTCATGAAGGGGGTTATCAGTTGTTTACTCTTGAGTCGTCTTTTCAGGAAAAAATGCAACCGCGGATTAAATCGGTCGGACAAAGGCTTGCATTTATATACATTACTCTTACAATACTGGAGATTATTTTGTTGCTTGCCGGGGGTATGGATCTTTTTGAAAGTGTTTGTCATGCTTTCGGAACAATAGCTACAGGAGGGTTTTCTCCAAAAAATAGCAGTATTGGTGGCTATTCTCCCTACATTCAGTATGTTGTTATGGTTTTTATGTTACTTAGCGGTATGAATTTTATCATTCATTATTACCTGATTAAAAAAACATTTTTCAAAATTAAAGAAAATGAGGAAGTTAAATTTTACCTCTCAATAATCTTTATTTTCGGATTCATCATCACAATAGTACTATTTTTTGATGTTGGGAAACCTTTGGAGGAAGCCTTCCGGGAATCTTTTTTCAAATAATATCTATTGTTACATGCACAGGTTTTGCAACAGCCGATTATTTAATCTGGCCTTCATTTGCATGGTTAATTATATTTTTTCTGATGTTTATGGGAGGTAGCACTGGTTCTACTGCCGGAGGGATAAAGATGGCCCGGCATCTGATGATTTTAAAAAACCTTAAGCGTATTTACAGAGAGGCCTTCCATCCACATGCTATTCTGCCATTAAAATTGAATGGAAATGTTACTGGTGAACCAACCAATAAATCGATACTTTCTTTTGTAACTACCTATTTGGTTGTATTTTTTTTTGGTACTATATTATTAATTTTAACCGGGCTTGATGGCAAAACATCTGCTGGTGCTGCAGCAACAGCTATGGCTGGTATAGGACCAGGAATAGGCACCGCAGGGCCGGCGGCAAATTTTGCACATCTTTCAGATTTTGCAAAATTGATAATGTCTTTATTGATGGTCCTGGGGCGGCTCGAAATTTTTACGGTTACAATTCTTTTTACACGAAGTTTTTGGAAAGAATAACTGAATGAAAACAAGGTATATTTACATTGGCTAAAGCATTACTATTGAATGATATTTCATGAAAAAAAAGCTTTTTTTTAATAAGATTAAGAAATACAAAGCAGTTCAGTATTTATTTTCATCATTTATAATAGCAGTTGCTGTTGTGTTGAGTGAACCTCTTGCCGAAACGGAAAATTATCATGTGGTTTCATTTATTTTGTTATTTGTTGTTTCGATACTTGCGACTTTTATGGGTACGGGGCCTGTTTTGCTTGCCTCCACCCTGAGTGCATTGCTGTGGAACTTTTACTTTATTCCGCCACATCATACTTTCAGCATCGATAAAACAGAAGATATTCTAATTTTTGGTCTATTTTTCATCATAGCACTGGTAAATGGTATATTAACAACGAAGAGTACGGAACCAGGAAAAGCTGGTGCGTGACCGTGAGCGACGAACTTATGCTCTTTTTCAGTTAACCCGCCAGCTATCAAAAGCCAGTGGAATTGAAGAAGTGTTGAAAGTGGCTATTGAAGAAATTAAAGGACACTTTCACCTCGATTCTTTTTTCATTCTGCAGGATGGAGAGAACATACTCAGTAGTAGGGGTCGTTTACAAAATGATAAAAAACTGACTTCAGAGGAATATCAGGTAGCCGGCTGGGTTTTTAAGAATTCGCTGAAAGCCGGGGCATTTACCTCTGTTCTTTCCGGTGTTGATTATACTTTCTACCCGTTACCGGGAACAAAAATTAGCCCGGGGGTTGTTGCAGTAAAACAGAAAGAATTTTTTACCGAAGATCAAACTTCCTATTGGGATACTTTTTTGGTTCAGATATCCAATGCACTCGAGAGAGAATTTCTTGGAGAAATGGCTCAAAGAGTGCGATTTCTTGATGAATCTGATCGTTTATACAAAACATTGTTTAATTCTATTTCTCATGAACTGCGAATTCCTGTGGCAACTATTATGGGTGCAGCAGATTCCATGCTCAATTCTTCCAGTCAGGAAAACATACATTCGGCATTAAGCAATGAAATATTTACTGCTTCGCTTCGGTTAAACAGGTTAATTGAGAATCTGCTGAACATTTCGCGGCTTGAAAGCGGACACATATCTGCCAGACTCGACTGGTATGACATGAATGATCTTATAAATAAGATCGCAGATGATTTAAATGATGAACTGAAACCTTTTAACCTGAAAATAATTGTACAGGAAGACATGCCTTTGGTAAAAATCGATTTTGGTCTAATGGAGCAGGTATTATATAACCTTCTGATAAATTCCACACAATATGCACCCCCTGCTTCAGATATTCTGCTTTCAGTAAGTTATGTCAACCAAAAGATGATTCTGGAAGTAACCGATAGCGGTCCTGGTTTTCCGGAGAATGAAATTAAACACGCATTTAAAAAATTCTTTAGAGTTGATGAGAATAGAACAGGCGGTTTAGGCCTGGGGTTATCCATTGTTAAAGGATTTGTAGAAGCTCATAATGGAACCATTACTGTAGTAAATAAGATACAGGGAGGAGCCCGTTTTATCGTTCAGATTCCCACTAAAATGCCTGATATAAAAAATTTACAGGAGACAGTTTATGAATGAACGTGATACAATATTGGTTATTGATGATGAAAAGCAGATTCGAAGACTGCTTGAGTTGACGCTTTCAGCAAGTGGCTATAAAGTTTTGTCATCTGTAAACGGTAAAGAAGGTGTGATGGATGCTGCTACACATCATCCATCGCTTATTATACTTGATTTGGGTTTGCCCGATATCGACGGGCAGGAAATTTTAAAGAAAATCAGAGAATGGTATCAGAAGCCAGTCATTATTCTCTCTGTGCGCGATTCGGAAGAGGAAATAATCAGGGCTCTTGATAACGGTGCAAATGATTACCTTACGAAGCCATTTAGAACAGGGGAGTTGCTCGCACGAATCCGGGTTGCATTACGATGGGGAAATGATGCTTCTGAAACTTCAGAAATGATATTCGGGTCGCTTAGTATTGACAGAGTCAGTCATGTTGTGCGAAAGAATAATGAAATCCTGAAACTTACTGCCACTGAATATTCGTTGCTCCTGTTACTGGCAAAAAACAGCGGACGGGTGCTTACTCATCAATATATCCTGAAAGAAGTATGGGGTTATGGGTATCTTGAACAAACACAATATCTGAGAGTTTTTGTAGCTCAGCTGAGAAAAAAAATTGAAGATA
>JBEPWX010000186.1:2726-6415 GCA_041642235.1 Mariniphaga sp. | reverse complement strand
AATGTTTCTTACGGTGTCGGTAGGTTGGGCGCCTTTTACAAGCCAGTCGTAAGCCTTGTCGAAATCGAGATCTATTGTAGCAGGATTCGTGTTGGGATTGTACGAGCCAATCCGTTCAATGTACCTGCCATCTCGTGGCGCCCTGCTATCTGCTACCACAATGTGGTAGTAAGCATAACGTTTGCGGCCGTGCCGCGCTAATCTCATTTTTACTGGCATAATGCTATAATTACTTTTTTAAAAATGTGGCCGCAAAGATAATATAAAATTCTGTTTAAGAAATTGATTGCTGTTTTTTTCAACTGAGGGAATCCTGAATTTTCAATCCGGCTTCAGTTGTTCGGCCGGGAATAAAACCTGGTCCTTTACATATACCGGGCTATCCGTTTTTTATGATGTTTATAAATTATCTTTTGAATCTTTTTCCCGACCACCCTGCATGTAGCTCTGTATCGGAATGTTTTATCTCCCATTACCCGATCTTTGCTATATCCTTATCAAATTCAGATCAAACTCGTATTAAATTCGTATTAAATTCGCAATATCGCGAGTTTAGTGCGAATATGATGCGAGTTTAGTGCGAATTTAATATGGACCAGGTAGGAGCCGACTCAGGATTTAAGAAGATGTAAAATAAAACCTAGACCTTCTCCAGGAAAGATTTATGACTAATTATTTTTTTGCAATAGTCGAAATGATTATTTTTAATAAGTTGATATGGTATAAGATCAGTAGCGTTTTAGAGAAAAAGGTTAAAACTAAAATATATTTAGTGATAGAAATGATGTTATCAGGAAAATCAAATACTAATTTACATACATCAGAAAGTATGAATGTTGAAAATAATAGAAATATAAGGTTGTATATGAAAGTTGTCAACAATCTAAAGATAACAAAGCTAAATTCAAATTCAATAAAATGAGAATCTTAATTTATGCTCTTTTTCTTTTTCCAATGTTTTCTTTTTCACAGGTTAATGAAAAATTAAATACGAAAGACATTGTTTTTGAGTACTATTTGGATTCCGCAATAATCGATAAGAAGAATACGATTCTTCCATCAATTTTAAAAGATATAAATGTAATAACGGAAGGTAATGTTGTTAAAACTTATTTATCATCAGTAAAACACAATATTTGTCTTGTGAATCTGAATAGTATATATGAGGAAAACATTAATTTATTGAGCAATAAGGTGTTTATTATTGATGATATAATCATTAAAAAACCATCAGAAATTAAAATTGATAAAAATGAAATTGAAAATGTGGAAATAGTTTTAAGTTCTGAAATTGAAGATCAAACATCGGATTTTTTAATTATTAAAATAAGTACGAAAAGTAAACAGAGAAGAATTATAAACAGTAAGAATAGAGGTACTATAATGATTAAAGGATGAAATTTAATCCAAAACAAATTAATACTGTTGGCAACACAACAATAAAAAACATAGGTCAGAGAGTGCTATACTGAAATGACATGAAATTTAACAAACTATTTGGTACAGTGAATGACAGATGCTATGAATTGTCCTAAGTTTTTTATTGCCGACCGTTATGCTTATTGCCGACCGTTATGCTTTGCAGGGTTTAACAGCTGCAAAAGAGATTTGATTATAACTGGTTAAGATCACTTATAAAATTATAAATACAGCCTTTCCCGGTATTTTAGCATAGGCTGCCGTGAAAGTTTTTTTCTTTGGTGATAAGAAACTTATCGCCATTTTTGTACTATTGTATTAGGGAAATCGTATTTAGTAGTATTGGACCTCTGTTTTAACTAAAATGAAAACCGGAATGAAAACCATTTATTTTTTTCTGTCTCTATTTCTGACCCTATCATTTATTAGCTGTGAAAGCCGGGATGAGAATGTATTTGAAAATTATGCCTGGATAGATGAGATTAGTCAGGAACATCCGAGGTTGTTTATAACCAGTGAGACGCTGGGAAAAGTGAAAGAACGCGCCCTGAATGAAGAGAAAGAACTGTTCGAAGATATGAAAAACAGGGTCGATAACCTGATTGGGAAGGAAATAATTTTTAAGGATTCGCTGATGCGGGATGGCACCAATAACGGCGATCACAATTATGGTACCTATGCTGCAGAAGCTGCATTTGTATACCTGGTTACGGAAGATGACAGGTATCTGAACCTGACAAAAAATATCCTGAATGAACTGACTGAATACTATCGGTTCAGAAATGAGCGTAACCTGAACATTAACTGGTATGCTTTTTCCAGAATCAATGCATTGGTTGCATACGACTGGATTTACAATGATCTGACTAAAGAGGAACAGACTGAATATGGTCAAAACCTGTTTGAGGCCATCAGTTTTATGGCAGTTGATCGAAGACCGGGGATGTTTAGAAGAAATAACGGAGGGATCAAAACTGGTTTTTATGGTCCTCCTTCTTTACCCTGGTACACTGGAATCGTTTTTCATCAGGAAGGTTTTAATGACAGTTTGACGAGAGCGATGCTCATAAAAGGGTATGACGATTACAATGAACTTTTGGAATACAGAAGCAATGCTGCCGGGGACGATGGCGGTTCTGCTTCATCGGTACTGGGATATTGCATGGGAGCCTATCCCTGGGCAGAATTTAATTTCTTCCACACTTTCAAATCGGCCACCGGACAGGATGTTTCCCGGGTTTGGCCGTATGTGCCTAAATTTATCAATTATGTTTTCTGGAACTGGCTGCCGGGAGGAAGGGAATTTGGATACGGCGATGCACGGCATACTAATAATGAAATTGACCTTCGGTTGATGCATCTGCACATTGCACAGATGACTCACTTTTATGGCAATTCTCAACCCGATTTAATCGCTCTTGGAAAATGGATGCAGACAAACCTTGAAAAGGAGCGGAGAAGCAGCTTTCCGTTTACCCGGTTTTTGCTGGACCCCTATGATGAAATTCAGGCTGAAAGTCCTTCCGATGATTTGCCGACTGCAAGACATTTTACGAATATGGGGCAAATTTTTTTGCGCTCGGGATCAGGTTCGGATGATACCTATGGAATCTTTTCGGCAGGCGGAATTCTTTCCCAGCACCGGCACTTCGACAACAACAATTTTGTCATCTACAAAAAAGGCTATGTTACCCTTGATTCAGGAACACGTCCGCAGCCGGGACAACATCTGTCGCATTACTATTGCCGTACGGTTGCTCATAACTGCATCACCATTAAAATGCCCGGAGAAGTATTACCTGATTACTGGGGGAGTCCTGCTCTCAGCGAAGAAGAATTACCGGTACCTAATGACGGCGGGCAAAATAATCAACTGGGATCGGAAGTGATCGCTTTTGATGAAAACGATTACTATGCTTATATCGCCAGCGATGCAACAGATTCGTATAATAAAGATAAAACGAATCAGGTTCTGCGTCAGTTTGTGTTTCTTCCACCCAATCATTTTGTAGTATTCGATCGTGTTAACTCAACGAAACCCGGTTATCAAAAACGTTGGCTGCTGCATGCCGCTGCCGAACCCATGGTGAATAAGAATGAATTTATAACGGAACACATGGATGGGCGTATGTTTTGCAGAACGTTATTCCCCGAAAAGACTGAAATAAAAAAAGTAGGTGGGCCCGGAAAACAATTTTGGTCGGATGGCAGAAACTGGTCGGTGGAGGTGGTCTCACCTGATGACTGGAACTACAGAAATTCCCGATGGC
>JBEPWX010000186.1:0-2716 GCA_041642235.1 Mariniphaga sp. | reverse complement strand
GTTCGGACAGTGGCGTATCGAAGTTATTCCTGAAGAAGCAAAACACGACCATATGTTCCTTCATTTGATGCAAACAGGTGATGCCAGCCTGGAATCAATGGCAGATTCTGAAACGGTAAGGACAGATGATATGGCAGGAGTGCGTTTTGCTTATGCCGGAAAAGAATATGAGGTGATGTTTGCCATCAAAAATGAAGCCGGAGGAAAAATTACGATTTCGCAGGGAGGGCAGAAAATACTGGAAGAAGAATTTAGCAATGAAGTGAAGGCACAGGAAGGATTGTATTGAGCAGACTGCATTAAATGACAACATACAATCTAACAAACATTAGAAATAAATTTGGTATAGCTATATTGTCAGTTGCCGGTTGGAAGCAAGGGTTGATAAAAAAAGCAGTTTATAATTTCCGGTCTCGGATCTCTGTCAGTAAAAAAAACCAAGCAGCCACCATGGAATTTTGTAGGCAATGTCTTATGCAGCCAGCGGGTTATATGCTAGTACAAATATCAAAAGTAAGATTTAACCCGCTACTTTTCCTTCCCATCTTACCGGTTTTTTTAAAGCAGGAAACCCACCTGTAGGAATAACAAAATAGCAAAAATAGAAACCAAGGCTACAAAAACCATGAAAAAATCGTTTTTCATATGTTTTGACAAAAAGATCACAAAAGGCACGAGAATTCCAAAAAACAAGGCATCTTTTATGCCATCGGTAGTGATTACCAGGGAATGAGTCTCGATCCATTCAAAAATAATAGGCAGGATAAAGGCAATGAGGATTGAGAAGATGAAGAGTTCAATCCAATACACTAAATTTTTTGCATTCATTTTATTAAAATTGGTTACTTTCAAAGGTATCGCATGAGAATTTTAATCATAACATTTATTGCTCATGCTTATTTCATATTTATTTAAGTTAAAGCTCTTATAATAAAACAATTTAATTTATACTTTTCCTAAAAGGTATACTCATTACACAACCCGCCCCGGATTTTTCTTTATAAATTCGCCCCAGTTTTTATACTCTTTACTTTTCAGAGGCCTGGCTTGCTGTATAAAATGGCAGATGGCAACGGCAACGGCATCGGTGGCATCAAGACCCTGGTCAAGGTCGGTCAGGTTATATACTTTTTGCAAAAAATATTTAACCTGTTCCTTTGATGCACGGCCCATACCGGTAATCGACTGTTTTACGAGCAGCGGGGCATATTCACAGATAGGCACAGAATGAAACAGGGCAGCTGCCATAATTACTCCCTGTCCGCGGCCAAGCTTCAGCATCGACTGCACATTTTTTCCGTAAAAGGGAGCTTCAATGGCCATTACATCGGGATGGTACTGTTCAATAAGATGCAGTGCCCGCTCGTGGAGGTGCTTCAGCCGCTGGTAATGGTCCGAAAATTTTGCCGGCACCAGGGTTCCCATATTCAGAATGACCGGCTGTTTGTTGCGTATTTCAATCAGCCCGTATCCGGTTACGGTTGTCCCGGGGTCGATACCCAGTATTTTAAGTGGTTTTTGATCCATCCTTTTTGGTTGCTGTAACTATTTTAATTCCTTTTCCCGGTTATATGTTCATTCACATCAGTTGCTGTATTCCTGCATAAATTTTGTGCCTGCCTTTCAGCCCGCACAGACAGCCACTCTGCAAATGTAGTTACAGAGAGGGTTTCTTTCAAATGAATGGCAATAAAAATAAAGAGTCATGAAAAATTTTAGGTTTTACTTCCCGCTCCCACGCTTCCTGCTCCTGTACGATTGCAGTGCAATCGTGCGGCAGCAGTAGGGTGGCGCGCAATGGTTTTTATAAAAATGCATGTTAAATATTTTTTCTACCACCTGTTCCGATGTATTGATTACAAAAACTACGACCAGTAGAAACAGTAAACTGATCAGAAGTTGGTTCATCGGGTAGTGTCCGTTCAGCCTTTTCTGTAACCACCACTTGACTTTTCAGTACGATTTTTTCATAAGATTGATTTGATTTTTGCTGCTCAAATGTAACATAATGAATTTTTATCAGAAACAAAATGATGTTTTAATTATTGAACCCCGCGGCAGGAAGGGATAATTCCTTCTTCATTTACCCTGATACTGTCAATGAAATAGGTGTTAAACCCTTCAAAGCCGACCAGTTTAACCTGCTGATTGGCAATTTCGGAAAATGTACTTTTAACTGTATGTTGTGAATATGCAAATGCATGAATAAATAATAAAACAGTTATGGCTTTGATTTTTTTCATAAAACATCATTCTTAAAATTTGTGTTGCGAAGTAAACAGCTTGCCAATTGAAAAATTGCAGGTGATAATTGATTAATTAACGAATTATGTTGAACCAGGAAATGCCCCAAAGGGGCAATAGCAACAAGGCAGGGCAACGCCCTGTTGTTATGCAATGCCGATACATCAGCCCTGAAAGGGCGAAAGCAATCAATCCCAAACATAATGCTCGTCATATTCTACATTATATTTTTTCAGAAAAGCCCTGTATTCATCCTGAAAAGTTCTTTTTTTATGGTGTTGCTCCTGGTTTCGGATATAATCAACAACCTTATCAACCTCAGTTGGGTTAACTGAAAAAATACCATATCCATTCTGCCAATAAAAATTTTGATATTTACTATCAATAGTTTTTATCCACTTTGAAGATTCTTTTTTAATTTCTTCTAATAGTTTTGCCTGTGAAATTTTTCGTGACAGGGTACATAAAACAT
>JBEPWX010000185.1:0-6416 GCA_041642235.1 Mariniphaga sp. | reverse complement strand
CAAATTTATTTTTAGTGTAGGAGGCGATGGTACATTTCTGCATTCGGTGGTAAACATACGAAATTTTGATATTCCTGTAGTTGGCGTCAACAGTGGCAGGCTGGGTTTTCTTGCCGATATTTCACAGGAACAGGTTCATACTGCACTGACCGATATATTTAATAACCGATACTCAGTGATTGAACGTGCTTTGCTGAAGGTTGAATTCAGTGGAAAGGAAACAATTGATTTTAGTTATGCTTTAAATGAACTGGCGGTTTCAAAAACCGATTCCTCGTCAATGATCAATATTACCGCCTGGTGTGATAATCATTTGCTGAATAACTATTGGGCTGATGGATTAATCGTAGCCACTCCTACAGGTTCAACGGCTTATTCCCTTAGTGTTGGAGGCCCTATCCTTACCCCCGATTCGCAAAATTTTGTTGTTACTCCTCTTGCCCCTCATAACCTGACTATCAGGCCAATTGTTGTACCTGATAACTACGAAATTAAATTAAAAGTGGAAGGCAGAGGCTCTACCTATCTTGTCTCACTTGATTACCGATCAGTGACAGTGGATTTTGACGCAGTTTTGAGAATCAGAAAAGCAAATGTTACTTTGAAAACTTTGCAACTTCACGATCAGAATTTTTTTAATACACTGAGAAACAAGTTGATGTGGGGGTTTGACAAACGAAACTAAATATTCTTTAGGACTTAACAATTTTTAATCATTCTTTGGGTTTTATAATAGCATACAGGTATGATTTATATAGAATTATATTACTTTTGTACCTCCCGGAACTGAAAAAAGAGGGGGGCAGCTCAAGTTAAGTTCGTTGAAATCAGCTGTTTGTAGCCAATGAATATGATGTTTAATAACGGCTTATGCTATGAGAAAAAATCATATGCCATTAGACAGATTGCCTGCATTAATTGGATTGCAATGATAACGAACATGAACATGCCTGAAACTATTTTTGGATAATTGATTTGGAATACCAAATGAGAAAAATTTTATTGGTGTTTATAACAGTTGGATTAACTGTTTCAGGGTTTTCCCAAAAATCAGCGGATATAGGTATCTGGGGAGGTTCTTCAACTTATTTTGGTGATATAAAGGAAGCTTCACCACTGCAGACTTTTAATTTAAATGCGGGAGCATATTTCAGATATAATTTCAATGCACGTGTTGCATTACGTACCATGTTTTTAACAGGTAGTTTCTCTTCCAGCGGTTTGGTAGAACATATTCCTTTTGAATTTAAGAAAAATGCACAGGATGTGTCGGCCATGGTGGAGATTAATTTTCTCAAATATGTACTCGGTGAGAAGAAAACTCCTTTTACACCATATATTATGGCAGGTGTAGGTGTGATGTATTTTCCTTTCACCAATATAGCTGATACAATGCTTGCTATTAATCCACGTTATGCAGTTCCGGAGAACATAAATGAATCGGTTGTTGCTTTAACTGTACCATTTGGATTTGGCATAAAGTTTACTTTGGGCAAGCGTTTTGGAATAGGTGCTGAGTACCAGATGAGGAAACTATTCAGTGATAAATTTGATGATGTTAACGATCCGCTATCTTTTATAAAAGAAAATGAGGATGGAAGTAATGAAACAATTAAATATTCGACTTTTTTGCATAATAACGATTGGCCAGGCTATCTTGGAGTTCAGTTAACCTATAAGTTGTATTTGAACCAAAGGGAATGCCCAGCCTACGACAGGAAATACTGGTAATGAAATCCTTTAAAGAAAAATTGAATAATAAAAAAATTCCGCGGCATGTTGCTGTTATTATGGATGGAAACGGTCGTTGGGCTGCCAAACATGGTGGTGAACGAACTTTCGGACATGAGCATGGGGTTGAATCTGTACGTTCTACCGTTGAAGGTGCCAGCGAGATTGGAATAGAATATCTTACATTGTATGCTTTTTCAACTGAAAACTGGGAACGTCCGAAAAATGAAGTTGATGCCTTAATGGGCCTTTTGGTTCATGCCATTGAAAATGAAACAGAGGAACTCCAGAAAAATAATGTGCGGCTCGATGCCATTGGTGATCTGGAAAAATTACCTTCCGATGTAAGTAAAAAGCTTAACGAATGTATTCAACTGCTGGATTCAAATACAGGTTTGAATCTTGTACTGGCACTTAGTTACAGCTCAAAATGGGAAATTGCAGAAGCCGCCAAAAGAATTGCTATTGATGTGAAAAACGAAAAAATCAACCCTGATGATATTGAAGACAAACTGTTCGGAAATTACCTCTCAACTGCTCATTTGCCTGACCCTGAATTATTAATTCGCACCAGCGGTGAATTCAGAATCAGTAACTTTTTGCTCTGGCAAATTGCTTATGCCGAATTGTATTTTACTGCAAAGCTTTGGCCCGATTTTAGAAAAGAAGATTTATTTGAAGCAGTCTATGATTTTCAAAACAGAGAAAGAAGATTTGGTAAAATCAGTGAACAGTTATTAAGCTAAATTATGACCAGAATGCGTAAGCTATTATTTTTGATATTCCTTTGTACAGGATTTGTAAATTACAGTGTTGCCCAGATTCCAGACGATTCAAATTTTTCCTTATACTATGCCAGCCCGGGTAAATATACTATTGCCGATATTGAGGTTTCCGGAATTCGCTACCTCGATAAAACTGTGCTTATCCAGCTTTCAGGGCTTCGGGTGGGGCAAACTATACAGGTGCCGGGCGATGAAATTACCAATGCCATAAAAAAATTATGGCAACAAGGCCTCTTCTCCGATGTACGAATAACGGCCAGTAAGGTTGTCGGTGACGATATATGGCTCGATATATACCTTCAGGAACGGCCACGGCTTTCCGACGTTAATTTTTTTGGCGTCAGCAAATCGGAAAAAGATGATATTACTGAAAAAGTTTTGTTACTTAAAGGTTCTCAGGTAACCGATAACCAGGTGAATAACGCTGAACGTACAATTAAAAATATTTTTCTTGCCAAGGGTTTTCTTAATACTACTGTTAATGTGGTGCAAAGAGATGACACTACTCAAAATAACAGCATAATCCTGGATATATATGTTGATAAACAGGAGAAGGTGAAAGTAAATGATATCATTATTCATGGTAATGAAGCCATTAAAGAAACAGCCCTTGAGCGGGCAATGAAAAAAACAAATGCCAAATCACTCCGGAATTTCTTCAGAACTAAAAAATTTCTGAGTGAGGAGTATGAGAATGACAAGGCTAAACTTATTGAAAAATATAATGAAGAAGGATATCGCGATGCCATTATCGTGAAGGATACAGTTTATCAGGTGATGACTGGCAGAAAAGATAAACCCAGGGTGAATATTGAACTTTGGGTGGATGAAGGCGAAAAGTATTATTTTGGTGATATCCGATGGGTAGGAAATACCGTTTATCCATCTGATTATCTTAATAACTATCTGGGAATTGAAAAGGGAGATGTTTTTAATCAATCGATACTTGACAAGCGGCTTTTTGATAATGATGAAGGACTTAACAACCTGTATCTCGACCAGGGTTACCTGTTTTTTGATTTAATACCGGTGGAAGTGAATGTAGAAAGCGATACCATTGATTATGAAATGCGCATCAGGGAAGGAAAACAGGCTACTATCGATAAAGTGTTGATATCCGGAAATACAAAAACTCATGAACATGTTGCGCGACGTGAAATTCGAACTTATCCGGGTGATTTATTTAGTAAATCAGAAATTATTCGTTCTGTAAGGGAACTGGCTCAGTTGGGGCATTTCGATCCGGAAGCAATTAATCCTGATGTAAAGCCAAGTCCGGAAAGCGGTACGGTTGACATTGAATACCAGCTGCAGGAAAAAGCCAATGACCAGATTGAATTATCGGGAGGCTGGGGGGCTGGTATGTTCGTAGGTTCGGTTGGGCTGAAATTTGCTAATTTTTCAGTTCGTAACATCCTGAATAAGGAAGCCTGGAGGCCTTTGCCTACTGGTGACGGTCAAACATTAAGCCTGCGATACCAGACCAGCGGAAGGTATTATCGAACGGTTAGCCTTTCATTTGTAGAACCCTGGCTTGGAGGGAAAAAGCCAAATTCCTTCTCATTGTCATTATCACATTCCCGGGTAAATTACAGTGCCAATAAATATTACCAGAGCAATCCTTATTATGGAAGTGGTTATGGTGGATATCCTTATGGTGGCTATGGTGGCTCCCCCTATGGCGGATACGGTGGTTCTCCTTATGGTGGCTATACCGGATATGGCGGATCTCCATACGGCGGTTTTGGTTATGGCGGATATGGAGCTTATCCGCAATACCAGTATAATTACGATTCGGAAGATTCCAATACAGCAAATGATCAAATCTGGGAAACTACGGCACTGGCTATGGGGTATGGTTACCGGCTTTCATGGCCCGATGATTATTTTACAGTTTATCATGAGTTGTCATACGAACATTACCGGTTGCAGAACATGGGAAATTTTTTCTCCTTTCTGGCCGATGACCAGGGAAATGTGAACGGGACCTTTAATAATGTCAGTTTTAAAACAGCATTCGGGCGCAACTCGGTGGATAACCCGTTGTATTCGCGTCGTGGTTCATCGTTCAACTTAACGCTGAAAGCTACCCCGCCATTCTCATTACTCACTAAAAAAGATTATAGTGATCCTGAAGTATCCAACAAAGAACGGTATAAATGGATAGAATACCATAAATGGTTATTTAAAGGACAGGCGTATAATCCACTGTCGAGCAATACCAATCTGGTTTTGCGTACAGCTGTTGAAATGGGGTTTTTAGGTTATTACGACTTGTACCGTCCATCTCCATTCGAAGGATTTATATTGGGAGGATCAGGCATGTCGGGATATAATTTATACGGAGTCGATTATATTGCCTTGCGTGGGTATAAAGATTTTAGCCTTAGCCCTCCCAATGGATCCAAGATGTATTCTAAGTTCACTATGGAATTAAGATATCCGGTTACTCTTAAACCCAGTGCCACAATTTATGCACTGGCTTTCCTTGAAGGTGGAAATGCCAACATGAGTTTCCAAAACTATAACCCTTTTAAGCTGCACAGGTCGGCAGGTGTGGGTGTTCGTATTTTTCTCCCGATGTTCGGTCTGATGGGCATTGACTGGGGTTACGGATTCGACGAAGTACCGAGGAATCCAGGTGCTAACGGAAGTCAGTTCCATTTTGTAATAGGACAACAGTTCTAATGGTTTTATGTTTGGCATAAAATATGATACTGCCTGATAGTAAATAATTGAAAAGTTTAGTTAACAATGAAAAAATTAATAGTAACCATTGCAGTTTTAATAGCAGTAACAGGGTCTGTTATTGCTCAAAAATACGGGTTTATTGATTCCGGTTACATATTGGAAAATATTCCTTCCTACAGGGCTGCTCAGGAGCAGTTAAATCAACTGTCGTCTCAGTATCAAAAAGAACTTGAATCGATGCATGCTGAAATAGAACAAATGTACCAGGATTTTCAGGCTGAAAGTGTTTTGTTGTCTGATGATATGAAACGCAAACGCGAGGATGTAATCATTTCAAAAGAAAAAGATTACAAACAATTGCAACGAAAATATTTTGGACCGGAGGGAGATTTGTTTACAAAACGGCAGGCCTTGATAAAACCTGTTCAGGATGATATCTTCACTGCTGTTCAGGAATTAGCTAATGAAGGAAGCTATGCTGTGATATTTGATAAAGCCGGAGGGACTACTCTGTTTTTTACCAATCCGAGATACGATTTGAGCGACCAGGTCCTGCAAAAACTCGGATATAAATAATTAATAATTATATTTGTGACCAAAAATTTAATACCACATTGATTATGAGAAATTTAATGAAACCATTTTTGCTGCTGTTCTTCACCGTAGCTGCCATTTCAGTAAACGCTCAAACTCAAAAGTTTGGACATGTCGACCTTCAGGCTCTTGTTCAGATTATGCCTGAACGGGCAACTGCTGAAACCCAGTTCAATGAGTTTCAGGCTGATTTGGAAGAAGTATTTGGCGAAATGCAGCAAAATTATCAGCAAAAGCTGACCGAACTTGAGAAATTAAGTCAGGAAACTTCGGAAGTTAAGAGAAATGCTAAAGTAACTGAACTTCAGGAATTGCAGCAGCGTATTCAAAATTATCAGGCGACTGCACAACAGCAACTACAGCAAAAACAGGCAGAACTGCTTGAACCGGTTTTTACTAAAGCTGAAGAAGCTATTGAAGAAGTGGCAAAAGAACAGGGATTGCTTTATGTATTTGATATCGGTTCGCGTGTTGTATTATACAAATCAAATCAAAGTGTCGATATTCTGCCGATGGTTAAAGAGAAATTGAACATACAGTAAGATAATTAAAAATCTTCTTTAGGTGGGGCCGTATCGTTTTCGATACGGCCTGTTCGTTTTATGCAAAATCATA
>JBEPWX010000184.1:0-6422 GCA_041642235.1 Mariniphaga sp. | reverse complement strand
AAAAACAAATGACCATATTCAGGGAACAGAGTTTGAAAACGCGTCACTCGAAGACATCATTAAAAAAGCCGATGGCGGAATATTCAACAACGGAGCGCAGGTATGGAATCATACCTTTTATTTCAGCCAGTTCAATCCGAACGGTCAAAAAGAACCACAGGGACAAATAAAAGACGCAATTGATAAAAAGTTTGGATCCGTTGAGGCATTTAAAGAAGAGTTTTCCAAGGCTGCTGCCACCCTTTTCGGCTCCGGCTGGGCCTGGCTGGTAAAAAACGACAACAACGATCTGGAAATCGTGCAGGCATCCAATGCAGTCAATCCCCTGCGCGAAGGTAAAAAGCCGCTGCTTACCTGCGATGTGTGGGAACATGCCTACTACCTCGACAAGCAAAATGCTCGGCCCAAATACATTGAAGATTTCTGGAAAATTGTTGACTGGAAAATAATTTCCGATAGATTTGCAGAATAAACTTTTACAAAGTGAGCATAGAAAAAGTGTTCGACACGATGAAAGGCGCCGGTAAGCCGCTGAAAGCAGCGGAAATTACCGAAGCTTCAGGCCTTGACAAGAAGGAGGTCGACAAGGCAATGAAGCAGTTAAAAACCGAAGGCAGAATCGAATCGCCGAAGGTTTGTTACTGGCAGCCAAAGCAAAATTAAAAAAATGGTGCCGCTCCGGAAATTAGATTCGGGGCGGTTTTTTTTATAAAGCGCGATAGAAAATCGCGCCACTTTATCGGTACCATTTTTTAATGCAGCAAGCAACAGCTGCTCGTACGGATGCGGCGAATCATTAATGCCGATTTTGTCAGAATATCTTTTGAATCCTATCTTCATTTCTCCCATAACCCTTCCATCTCTTCCAGCGTTTTTCCTTTTGTTTCCGGTACTATTTTCCAGACAAAAATAAGAGACAGTAGGCTCATTAGCCCATAGAACCCATAGGTGAAACCTCCGCTGAATTCCATCATGGCAGGGTAGGTCGAAGAGATGAAGTAGTTGGCAGCCCATTGTGCCGCTACGGCAACTGCCACTGCCTTTCCCCGTATTTTATTGGGAAATATTTCGGAAATGAGCACCCAGGTTATTGGTCCCCACGACATCATAAATGAAGCGGTGTAGATAATGATGAATACCAGGGTGCCCATGCCGATGATTTTCATGAAAGCCAGCGCCGAAATGGCAAACATGCCAACAGCCATGCCGGCTGAACCTACAATGAGAAGTGGCTTGCGCCCCCATTTGTCAACGGTAAAGATGGCCACCACGGTAAAGATAACGTTTACCAGTCCCATGATGACGGTCTGCAGCAATGAGGCATCCTTTGCCGCACCCATGCTTTCGAATATGCGCGGTGCATAGTACAAAGCCACATTGATACCCACGAACTGCTGGAATACCGACAGCAAAATTCCTATTACAATTACCTTTTTTCCAAACGACAAAAGTTTGGCCGATGTATGGTGACTGATGCTGCCCTTAATTTCATCCATAATGATTTTTGCCCTTGCTGCTCCGTTGATGCGGGTCAGTATTTTAAAAGCTTCCTCATCGCGGTTGGTAAGCGACAGGTAGCGGGGTGTTTCAGGAACAAAAAACAGGAGGATACCAAACAGGCCTGCAGGTATGGTTTCCGACAGGAACATGCGGCGCCAGCCGATGGTGTTTATCCATTCAAGCGTCTGTCCGCTGGCAATACCCCAGTTAACAAAATAAACCACCAGCATACCGAAAATGATGGCAAACTGGTTTACGGATACCAGGCTTCCCCTGATATTGGCCGGTGCTATTTCACCAATATACATGGGGCAAACAGCTGAAGCAAGTCCTACACCAATGCCTCCAATCAGACGATAAAAATTAAACATGAGCAGCAGTCCTATGGTAGGTTCACCCCGTTCAAAAAAAAGGAATTCAGGATACCCTGACCCCAGCGCTGAAATAAAAAACAGAAAGGCTGCAAGCATCAGCGCTTTTTTCCGGCCAAAGACCGAGGCAATAATGCCGGATATTAACCCCCCGATGATGCAACCGATAAGGGCACTTGAAATAGTAAGCCCATGAATAAGGGTGCTGAGCCCCTGGCTTTCGATGAGGTAGGCCTGAATTGATTTTTCTGCTCCGGAAATCACTGCAGTGTCGTAGCCAAACAGCAATCCTCCCAGTGTAGCTACAAAGGTTACAGCAGTTATGTACAACCTGTTGGTATTCATTTTATTGGTTTATTTTCAGCATTTAGTTTATCTCCTTCCGGATGAACCTGTCTTACAATATGCTAAAGCCTGGTTCAAACAATGGAGCCAGGCTATACAATTCATCCCGGTTGGCATTAATTGATTAAATATACCAGTTTATCATCTGTTCCATTAGTTCCTGCTTACCGCTTATCCGGGCAGGTTCTCCTGCATCTTTGGCAATAGTGTACAGGTCTTCAAGTGAAAGTTTTCCTGCTTCAAAATCGGCCCCTTTACCTCCATCAAACGATGTATATCGTTTTTTTCGTAACGCCAGGTAATCCGATTCATTCAAAATTTTATCGGCAATCAGCAATGCACGGGCAAAAGTATCCATTCCTGAAATATGGGCAATGAATATATCTTCAAGGTCAGTAGAGCTCCTGCGGGTTTTGGCATCAAAATTTATTCCTCCGGTTTTAAATCCGCCGGCCATAATAATTTCAATCATGGCTTCCGTAACCTCGTAAATATTGGTAGGAAATTCGTCTGTATCCCATCCGTTCTGGTAGTCGCCCTTATTGGCATCGATGGAGCCTAAAAGTCCTGCATCGGCGGCCATTCTCAAATCGTGTGTAAAGGTATGTCCGGCAAGGGTGGCATGGTTAACTTCAATGTTCAGCTTGAAATCTTTATCCAGACCGTATTGCCTCAGGAAGCCGATCACGGTTTGTGCATCATAATCGTACTGGTGTTTGGTAGGTTCCATGGGTTTTGGTTCAATAAGAAATGTTCCTTTGAATCCCTGTTTACGTCCGTAATCGCGGGCCATAGATAAGAATTGTCCCAAATGTTCCAACTCACGTTTTGTGTCGGTATTGTGCAGGGTCATATATCCTTCACGGCCTCCCCAGAATACATAATTTGAACCACCCAGAGCGATGGTGGCATCAATAGCATTTTTTATCTGAACCGCCACATTGGCAATCACATTAAAATCAGGATTTGTTGCTGCACCATTCATGTAGCGGGGATTGGAAAATACATTGGCAGTTCCCCAAAGAAGTTGTACCCCTGAGGCATCCTGTTTTTGTTTAGCTATTTCCACCATTTTTACAAGACGTTTTTCTATTTCAAATACTGAACCGTCGCCAACAATATCGGTGTCATGAAAGCAGTAGAAGGGAATGGTCATTTTAGTGATGAATTCAAAGGCTGCATCCATTCGTTCTTTTGCAGCATCCATTTTATCGGAAGCGCCATCCCACGGAAAAATCTGTGCGCCCGGGCCAAACGGATCTTCTCCTGTTCCGCAGAAAGTATGCCAGTAAGCCACAGCAAACCGCAGATATTCTTTCATGGTTTTGCCCGCAACCACCTGGTCTTCGTTGTACCACCTGAATGCCAGCGGATTTCTTGATTCCGGACCTTCAAATTTTATTTGGCTTATGCCTTTAAAATACTCTTTGTTACCTGTTACTACTTCCATTTTGGTTATTATTTATTTTTGTAATAATTCAAAACACGATTTTCCCGGCAAATGGCATTGTTGCTCTATGCTGTTAGGCTGTTGCTTTTGCCAGTTCCGCCTTCCATTTTTCATACGCTTCAAAATATTCACCAGCTTTTAAGTTATCCGGTTCAATGGTTTCAAGTTTGGAAAGGTTTGCAAATGCCTCATCAAACGACTTATAGAATTGCGATCCGATCCCTGCTCCGCGGGCAGCCCCCACCGAACCATCGGTATCGTATAATTCTATAGTTGCCCCGGTAATTCCTGCAAGTGTATTTCTGAAAACCGGGCTGAGAAACATATTTGCCTTGCCTGCCCGGATTACCGATGTCTGAATCCCTGTATTCTGCATGATTTCCATACCGTATTTGAATGAAAAGACTATACCTTCCTGTGCAGCTCTCAGTAAATGTCCCTTGTGGTGGATATTGAAGTTAATTCCGGTAAAAACGGAACCGATATTCCGGTTGTTTAATACCCGCTCTGAACCATTACCAAATGGAAGGATCGTAACACCGTCAGAACCGGCGGGTACTGCCTCAGCCAACCGGTTCATTTGTTCGTACGTCATATTTTCACCTGTCATCCGTTTCAGCCAGGCATTTAAAATACCGGTACCGTTAATGCACAGCAGAACGCCTAATCTCGGGTTTTCTGCTGAATGGTTTACATGTGCAAAGGTATTTACTCTCGACTGCGGATCGTATTTTATTTCGCTGCTTACTCCGTAAACAACTCCTGAGGTGCCTGCAGTAGCTGCAATTTCCCCTGGATTCAGAACATTCAGGGAAAGGGCATTATTCGGTTGGTCGCCGGCACGGTAACTGACCTTCGTCTTTTTTGAAAGTCCCAATTCACTGGCCACTTCAGGCCTTAGTGTTGCCTGAACCGAAAAAGTGGGAACTATTTCAGGAATGATGTCAGTTGAGAAACCATAGGTAGTGAACAGCAATTCTGATAAGCTGTTGGTTTTAAAATCCCACATAATGCCTTCTGAAAGGCCGCTCATTGTTGTTTGTATTTCCCCGGTCAGCTTCATGGCAATATAATCGCCCGGTAGCATGATTTTATATATTCTGTCGAAAAGTGCAGGTTCATTTTCTTTTACCCACTTTAGCTTCGATGCAGTAAAATTTCCCGGAGAGTTTAACAGGCTGGAAAGGCACCTTTCGTTGCCTATTTCATTAAAAGCCTTATTTCCAATCTCTGCAGCACGGCTGTCACACCATATTATGGAAGGACGTAAAACTTCGTGATTTTTATCTACTATTACCAACCCATGCATCTGATAGGAGATACCTATGGAATCGATTTCTTCCGGATTAATGTCTGATTCCTTCAGCACATCTGAAAGTGCAAGTTTTAAGTTTTTCCACCACAATTCCGGCGACTGCTCTGCCCATCCCGCTTTATGTGCTGTTATCGGCATTTCTTCCCTGGGATGAAATGATGAGGCAACACAGTTTCCATTTTTTCCATCTATAAGCGATGCCTTTACTGATGAACTCCCTATATCAAATCCTAATAAATACATGTTTTATGGTATTTTTTTTAAAAAAAGTATCTTAAACG
This sequence comes from Mariniphaga sp., assembly GCA_041642235.1. Lineage (GTDB taxonomy): Bacteria > Bacteroidota > Bacteroidia > Bacteroidales > Prolixibacteraceae > Mariniphaga. The sequence goes on along the minus strand of JBEPWX010000184.1, from coordinate 1,160 downwards.
GTTTTGTACATGTGACCTTTCAAAAATAACGCTAAAATAACGGGTTTCAAAATACAAAAAAATGGTTACATGACATGATTTTACTATCATGGTATTCGATCATATACCGGAAATCTTTAATAATCCGGAAATTTTATAGTGAAAATTTTAAATCATAGAGTCTGAACCCTGTTAAAAAAGGCATCCTTTTATTTCCACTGATTAGTGACGTATTCTTCTGCAAAATAAAAAATCTTAATTAGCCCCCGGAGAACAATAGAAAAAATATTGGCACGTTTAAGTGACAGGATAAGGAATAGTTACCTTTTATGTGTGGTTAAGTTTGGTCAGCATTACTTCTTTTAATTGTAGGTAACTAGTTCCTTATCTTTTTTTATGGTATCGAACGAATAATTTCATCTCATTTGTTATATTAGGATAACTAAATAAACTAATTATGATTTACGATTTGATAAAAAAGAACCGAAGCATTCGAAGGTTTGATAGTTCCATAAAAATCAACAGCAAAAAAATTGAAAAATGGATTGATTTGGCAAGGCTTTCATCGAGCGGCAGGAATATGCAACCTTTAAAGTATGTAATATGTACCGATGAAAGAATCAACGGTTTAATATTTTCGAATTTGGGTTGGGCAGGTTATCTTACAAATTGGAACGGACCCACAGAAAATGAAAGGCCTGTGGCCTACATAGTAGTACTTCTCGACAAATCCCTGGCGGAAAATTGTTATTGTGATGAAGGAATTGCTATGCAAAGTATTTTTCTGGGAGCTGTTGAAGATGGTTTTGGCGGGTGCATCATCGGGTCTGTAAATAAAAGTAAAGTTGCTAAAATACTCCAGCTCCCCAATAACCTCGATCTTTTATACTTGCTTGCGCTGGGAAAACCTGCTGAAGAAGTAGTAGTGGAAACTGCCGTCAATGGAGATATTAAATACTGGCGTGATGAAAATGGTGTTCATCACGTCCCGAAACGTCCGCTTCAGGAAATCATACATCGAAGTATCTGATTAAATTACACGGATTAGGCGATTCTATCCATATTAACCTCTTACAATTAGAGCCTTAAGGATGTGTTGAGCAATTTTTGGATTTTCCTGGAGCCTGCGTGTGGAATAATTAAACCACTGTTTGCCAAAAGGAACATATACCCGCATTCGG
>JBEPWX010000183.1:2130-6460 GCA_041642235.1 Mariniphaga sp. | reverse complement strand
TCTTTCCATTTTTTTGCAATTTGGCTATAGCTTCCTGCAGGAGCAAGATATTTAACTCCTTTCACAGTTACTGATGCATTTTCTGCCCAGGAAGGAATGCGCACAAATAGTTCGATGTATTGTTTGGTTTCCATTCCAAATTCCAGAAGGATTTTACCTGATTCGGGGAAGTCTGTGATCTGAGAAATTTTTACATTGCCACCCATAGAATGTTCAAAACTAATTTCTGCAGGCAAAAAAAGGTTAATATGAACCCGATCTGTATTTTTTGTAAAAACATAAGGTTTAATAACAGAGTCGGGTTGAATCTCGGGAACATTGTTAAAATAGAGCCAGATAATACGTTCGAGCTCTTCAGCTACCAATGCTTCTCCTGTTAGCTGAAAAAGAAATCCTGTAAGATCGACCCAGGCAAATACTTCCTCAATAGATAATTCCCTGTTTCTTGTTTCTTTGCGAAATTGTTCCCAGAAAAAGTTGAATCGTTCTAAATCAAATTTATTTTGCTGCCTGAAATAGATCAGCTGGTATTGAATCATTGAATCCAATCCAGGATATGCACCTGTTTCAGGCTGGGCATACCTTTCATCAAATAAAGACTCTGTTTCGGAATATTGTCCTGCACTGTCAGGAACAATTTTATAAGTTATAAAATCCGGAGCATTATCGGAAAAATTGCAGGATTCAATAAAAAGAATAGCCAACATGACAAATAAAAAAGATCTCATTCCAAGTATTAGTTCCAATTTAGAATAATAACGTCAAATAGAAGTCAGGGTTCAGGAGGTTAGAAAATTAATAAACGCAGTCTTTTAACAGACTGATTTCAGCAAGATTAATTTATATATTTGTCCATGCAGCCAACCTGATGATTTTCAGGGAAACCTGCAACAATTCCTTCAATGTGTAATGCGCAGAGGCTTTCAAATAGCATCGTATCAACAATAATACTATGGCAGGTATAGAAACAGGAAACTCAGGAAATAAAGGTTTAAATACTGCCAAAATAGAGTCTTTGTGGAAAGACATCAAAGAATCAATTGCAGGCACTGAGCGAGATTTCACCCAAACACCTATAAGTCATGCCATTTTAATATTGGCCATTCCGATGGTTCTTGAAATGCTTATGGAATCGGTATTTGCAGTAGTCGATATATTTTTTGTGTCGAAGCTGGGCCCGGAAGCGGTTGCCACAGTTGGTATTACCGAATCGGTAATGACCATTGTTTATGCTGTTGGATCGGGATTAAGTGTTGCCACTACAGCCCTGGTTGCACGCCGTATAGGTGAAAAACGCAAACAGGAAGCAGGGGTTGTTGCTTTTCAGTCTATACTTGCAGGCATTTTTGTTTCGCTGCTGATTGCCATTCCAGGCTTATTATTTGCCAAAGAATTTCTTTTAATTATGGGTGCCACCGAAAGCATGGCAGAAGAGGGAGCAATGTATCCGGCTATCATTTTTGGAGGAAATCTAGTGGTGATGTTGTTGTTTATAATTAATGCGGTGTTCCGCAGTTCAGGTGATGCTGCCATATCCCTGCGGGTAGTGTTTTTTGCCAATGCTATTAACATTATTCTCGACCCATTACTCATTTTTGGAATCGGTCCTTTTCCTGAACTGGGGCTCACAGGGGCTGCAATTGCCACTACTATTGGAAGAGGGATTGCGGTAATCTACCAGTTTTACCTGCTCTTCAGGGGCAATTACCGCATAAGGCTTTACTGGCACAGCATTAGGATAAAAGTGAAGGTTATGCTCGAACTACTTGAAATTTCAGGTGGTGGTATACTGCAAAATTTAATAGCTACATCGAGCTGGATTTTTTTGGTACGTATTATTGCAGTAAGCGGACCTGAGGCTTTGGCCGGATACACCATTGCTATCCGAATCATCCTGTTTTCCCTTCTACCGGCATGGGGCCTTAGCAATGCGGCAGCAACCCTGGTTGGGCAGAATCTGGGTGCCAAACATCTGGGCAGGGCAGAAAAATCAGTTTGGATTACCGGGTATGCCAATATGATATTTATGGGAATTGTTGGCCTGGTAATGATTTTGATTCCTGAATTCTTCATCCTACTATTTATCGACGATGTTGAAGTTATTAATTTTGGAGCTATTGCCTTACGTATTATCAGTTTTGGATTTATCTTTTATGCTCTGGGGATGGTGCTTATTCAGGGCTTTAATGGAAGCGGTGACACATTCACTCCCACCAAAATAAACCTTCTTTGCTTTTGGATAATAGAAATTCCACTGGCATATTTTCTTGCCATAACCATGGGATTGGGACTTCAGGGGGCCAGTATTGCCATAGTATCAGCAGAAAGTATGCTGGCAGTTATTGCATATCTGATTTTCAGAAAAGGAAAATGGAAATTAAGGAAGATATAATACGAAGCCAATATAGTCAATCTAAATGAAATTTCAGTTTTGGTAAGAATAAAAACAATATACGCTTTTTATTTATCGCTTATTGCCTTTATGACACTTTCAAATCATTCATGAGCAGCCCAGAAAAAAGATCACTGATATCTGATGAAATGAACATTCATTATCAGAATTTGTCATTTGTATTTTGAAATTACATTGGTATGGATTTAAATTTAAATGGTAAGGTATTTATGGTAGCTGCTTCCAGCAAGGGGCTGGGATATGGCATAGCACAGGAGCTGGCTAAAAACGGAGCTTCCGTATGCATAGCCAGCCGAACACATGAACATGTTGAAACCGCAGCACAAAAACTCAGGGAACAAACCAATTCTGCTGTACTTGCATCAACTTTTGATGCTTCAGATCTACAGTCGATTGAAAGTTGGGTAGATAAAACAGCAGGGACATATGAGCGAATAGACGGGCTGGTGGTGAATGCCGGCGGTCCCAGGCCGGGAAGCTTTGATGATTTCTCTGACAAAGACTGGGTAGATGCCTTTAATCTTACGCTGATGAGTGCTGTGCGTTTAATCAGAGCAGCGCTGCCACATCTGCGTTCCGGCGGAGGGGGCTCCATTTTAACTGTTACTTCTCTTTCTGTGAAGGAACCCATAAACGGACTGCTGTTATCCAATGTTTTTCGGTCAGGAGTTACCAGTCTGGTGAAAAGTCTTTCAAATGAGCTGGCAAGGGATAACATCAGAATTAATAATATTATCCCGGGAAGATTTGATACTGACCGCGTGCAGGCATTGGATAAAATTCAGGCTGATAAAACTGGTAATCCTGTATCAAAAATAAAGCAGCAGAATGAACTTTCCATACCACTTGGCAGATACGGCAATATAGAAGAATTTGGTAAAACCGGGGCATTTTTACTTTCTGATGCAGCTTCCTATATTACCGGAGCTAATATTGTAGTGGATGGCGGAATGCTCAGAAGTATGCTTTAAAGATTCAGGTAAATCCATCTGCCAATAATTCTGAAGTCAATTATTTTATACGGATATAGCTTCTGATTACGAAGAGGCTGTCTACATAAAGAATGCCAGCTGAAGAATTGTGAATACAGCAAAAATTCTATCTGAATAATTTTAATAAAATCATAAATCAAATCGCAGTATCAGACAAAATTATCTGAAATGATTTAATTCACTTTGTTTTTGGTTTACTTTGCAACAAGAATAATTACCAGATATAATGAATAATGGCAAAAAAAAACATAGCCTGCCAAAAAAAGTAAATCCCAATTTATTTAAGTTGTTACAACCCTACAGGGGGTTGGTGATGTTGTTGATATTATTTGCGCTTATAGGGAATGCAGCTAATCTGGTAATTCCAATGATCATTTCTCATGGTATCGATACCTATATAGCCGGGGATTATGAATTAAAAAAGATACTGAGCGAATTTTTACTTGTAGCGGTCATCATTTTTATTTTCTCTAGTCTTCAAATGATTGTTCAAACTTATACATCTGAACGTGCCGGGTTTGATCTTCGTGAGAGACTATCAGATAAAATATCGCGGCAAAGTTTTTCATTTATACAGAAGGCCAATCCATCGAAGTTATTAACCAACCTCACTTCAGATATGGATTCTGTAAAAATGTTTATTTCTCAGGCTGTCACTTCAATTGTTTCATCAGCTTTCATGATTATTGGAACCAGCATCCTTCTGATAACGATAAACTGGAAACTGGCACTACCGGTAATTATTATGATTCCTCTAATTGCAGTAGCATTCATATTCATTTTAAGGAAAGTGAAAGTTCTTTTTAGGAGGAGCCGGCAAGTAGTCGACTGGCTTAATAAAGTAATTAATGAAAGCATACTAGGTTCTGCCATCATCAGAGTACTCAATTCTCAGCATCAGGAATACAACAAATTTATTACTGCC
>JBEPWX010000183.1:0-2120 GCA_041642235.1 Mariniphaga sp. | reverse complement strand
GCCAGTTCCGAAGCACGTGATGTGGGCATATCCATAGTTACATTATTTGCTACACTTATTCCACTTATCACCTTCCTTGCAAATTTTGCAACCCTTATTATTCTTGCATTGGGTGGCCATTTTGTAATTTCGGGAAGTTTAACTCTTGGAGATTTCGCTGCTTTTATCAGCTATGTTGCTCTACTCATTTTTCCAATTATAGTAATTGGTTTTATGAGTAACCTGATTGCCCGGGCCACTGCATCCTATGAAAGAATTGACAAGGTAATGAAATCACCTGAATCAGCCGATGTGGGAAACATTAAGAAACCATTGCTGGGAAATATTGAATTTAAAAATATTACTGTCAGGTACGGTGAAAAACCTGTTTTAAAAAATATTTCATTCAGAATAAAAGCCGGCACCCGGACTGCCATCATAGGGCCTACGGCAGCAGGAAAAAGCCAGTTGTTATACCTGCTAACCGGGCTAATTAAACCCGATGAAGGCACTATAGAATTTGACGGAGAAAATGTAGAGAATTATTATAAAGGAAATTTCTACAATCAAATTGGTTTTGTATTCCAGGACAGCGTGCTGTTCAATATGAGCCTGAGGGAAAATATTGCCTTCAGCGATTCGGTTACGGATGAATCCCTGCAGAAAGCCATTGATACGGCAGGTTTAACCAGATTTATTAATTCACTTCCCGATAAGCTCGATACAGTGATATCGGAAAGGGGAACAAGTTTATCGGGAGGACAGAAGCAGCGAATTATGCTTGCACGGGCCCTGGCATTGAATCCAAAACTCGTTTTGCTCGATGATTTTACTTCCAGGGTTGACCCGCAAACGGAACAAAAAATTTTGGGAAATGTATTAACTAATTACCCGGACATCACCCTGATATCAGTGACCCAAAAAATTAATCCGGTGAAGAATTTTGATCAGATAGTCCTGCTAATGGAAGGTGAACTAATTGCAATTGGAAATCATAAAACCCTTCATTCTACCTGCCCGGAATATGTTCAAATATATGAGTCGCAACGAAGCACCAGTTATTATGAATTATAATCTGCATGCAGAAGACAATAAGAGTACGAAGAAACCTGGCTTCAATTCTTTAAAGAGCCTTGTAGCCCATATGGTTAAAGAGAAAAAAATTCTCTTTATCGCATTTATTTATATGATGATTACTGCTGTTTTGAATCTTGCAGGCCCTATTATAATTGGTTATACAGTCGATAATTTTATCCAGACTAATCAATACAGGGGATTATTGATTCTAAGCAGTATCCTCATGGGAATGTACATTATTGCATTTAGAGCGGGTTATTTGCAAACTAAACTAATGGGTTCAGTTGGGCAACGAATGTTATTCAATCTTCGGAATTCGGTTTTTAATAAACTGCAGGAATTACCTTATGCTTTTTTTAATCAAAACAAAACCGGTGATATTATTTCCAGAATTAATAACGATACAGATAAAATCAACCAGTTTTTTTCGCAGTCGCTGATGCAATTCCTCCGATCAATTCTGATAATGACTGGTGCCGGAATCTTTTTGCTTACTATTCATTTTCCTTTGGGAATTGCAGCCCTATCACCTGCTCTGTTGATAATGATATTTACAAAGATAGCATCGCCATGGGTAAAAAAACTGAATGCAAGGAGCCTGAGAAGTGAAGGAAATCTTAGTTCCGAGGTACAGGAAAGCCTTAATAATTTTAAAGTAGTAGTAGCATTTAACCGGCGTGATTATTTCAGAAAACGTTTTAATTTTATTAACCGCAGCAATTATTCCATATCAGTAAAAACAGGCATTGCAAACAATATGTTTTTACCTTTTTATACATTGCTGTCAAATGTAGGCCTGATTATCGTTCTTACCCTGGGCATCTGGTTTATTTCAGCAGGTCAGTTAACTATAGGACTGTTAATAAGTTTTATTGCATATGTGAACAGCTTTTATAATCCGTTGCGGCAACTTGCGTCTTTATGGGCAAGTTTTCAGGTTGCTCTTGCAGCCTGGGACAGGGTAAGAAAAGTTTTGGAGTTGAAAAACAACCTGCAAAGAACAAAGAAACAGGAAACAGATAATTCAGCTGCATTGCTATCATTCCGTGATGTTTCTTTTTCAT
>JBEPWX010000182.1:0-6504 GCA_041642235.1 Mariniphaga sp. | reverse complement strand
CGTGCTCAATATAACGTCCTGCTCCTCTGCTTTGGCAAGTAAATGAATAGTTGCCCTGTCAACAGTGGTTACTTCGGGAACCAATAAAAAAGGGGTAGCCCAGCCTGTACTTTCAATACCATAATAATGATGCAAAAGCTCATTTTCGGCATGTGTCCCAATGCCTCCCTGGTATGTAATACTTAAATGATGTGGGGTTTCAAAAGTCGTTTTCCCCTTTACTTTTAATGCGTCATTGTATATGTCGTGCAGGATGGTATGTAATTCTTGTCTCTTATTTTTAAATTCTTCGAGAATCGGTCCGCTTAAAAATCCATCGGTGGCAAATGCATGCCCGCCACAGTTTAATCCCGATTCAATTCTGAATTCGCTTACCCAAAGTCCTTTTTTTGCAAGTATTTTCCCCTGAATAAGAGCAGATCGATAATCTGATACCTTCAGAACTATTTTCTTTTCAAACTGACCGGCGGAATTTGCCTCAAATGCCTGTGTTTTCTCCATGAAGTTAAATAAACGCGGATTCATACCAGCAGACAATATCAACGATGATCCGGTAAGATTGCTGTTTGCATACCCCCGAAGAGCCGTTACAGCATCAGACCCGTCTTCAACAACATTTCCTTGTTTATCAATGCTTTGATTATCAAGTTTTGTCATAATATTTACATCAATGCTCCCGGGTTTTATTTGTCGTCTCAGCCATTCCTCAGCCTGTTGCCTTTTTTCTGGTTGCTCATAAATTTTCAACTGGTTAAAAGCCAGCTTAAGCTTGCTGCTGTCTGGCAACATCTCAAAATACTGAACAATCTCAGACCCTGAATCAAATGGAAGACTTTTCATTTCTTTTACCTGTTGTTTCACCAGCCGGTTTACCAAATTTAGATAATCGGTAATGCGCCTGGCCCGGTAATCAGGTTCCCTTTTAGAGATAGGATTATATCGTTCGCCAATTTTTTGATAGTAATACGACCTCATCTTTTCAATTAAATTATCTTCCACTATAGAAATAACCGAGGAAATTCCAAACCGGGCTACTTTTATTGGGGTGTCTATCGTATAGGCCAATCCCATTACAGGTATATGAAAAGTATGCAGGTGAGTATTGAAATGCATATTCATTATGATTTTAAATAATGGGCAAAGATAAAACAATTAGTGGACCTTTATATCTATTTAAGTTCGGATATCCATAAGAAAGTTTACCTGCCAACTTCTGATTCAAATTTTTTTTCAGATTACCTGACTTGTGGAGTGAAAGGATTTAGAACTATCTGTAAATGCTTAGGAAAAAACTGTTAGAACAGGAAATCAAAAGTAAAAAATTGAAAATTAAACTACTACCTGCCAACTTTGTTAGTCTGGGTTGTGTTCCTCCTCAAACTGGTAAAGCAGGCGGGCATATTTGCCATCTTGTTTCAGAAGTTCGGTGTGGGTGCCACGTTCAATAATTCGCCCGTCTTCCAAAACAAGAATCATATCTGAATTTTTAATGGTGCTGAGCCGATGTGCCACGGCAATAACAGTTTTAGTAGAAAAAATATTTGCAATGGCCTTTTGGATGAACTGCTCGGTAATTGAGTCAACCGCACTGGTTGCCTCGTCGAGAATTATCAGTTCACTGTTACCGGCAATTGCTCTGGCAAAGGATATCAACTGGGCTTGTCCTTTCGAAAGATTATCACCGTTGTCCTGAATGATAAACTGGTAGCCGCCGGGCAGCTGATCAATAAAATAGTTTGCATAAACAAAAGAAGCTGCCTGTTGAACATCACTGTTTGAAATGAATTTCCGTTTCAGCGAAATGTTAAATTCCACCGTATCGTTAAACATGAAAATGTCTTGTTGCATAATCGAAATCGTTTCGCGGATACGGGCAATGGGCAAATCGGCAAGTTCGATACCGTTAATTTTTATCGAACCGTGATATCCGGTATATGTCTTAGCCAACAGCCTGATGATGGTCGATTTGCCGGAACCGGTTGTTCCAACCAATGCCATCCGATCGCCTTTCTTTAGTTTAAAAGATATATTTTTTAGTACATCCGGCGTGTCTTCAGAATACCGAAAATATACATTTTTGAATTCAATTTCCTGAAGTGCCAAAGCCTCAGGTGGACGTCCACCAGGATCAGCGGTGGGGTCTTCTACCTTCTGATCGAATAGTTCGCTGATGTGCTCAAGTGCCGACATTGCCCGCTGAATGGTCGATATTTGCTGTGCAAATTGCTTAACCGGAACAAACAGTCTTTCCAGCGTGGTAACAAAAACAATCAGCACACCAAGAGTGTAACCGTAATCCCAGATTTGGATGGCTCCGTACCAAATTACCAATGCGGTGGCAACACCCGTAATTCCCTCTACAATGGAATAAAGGAAAGAGTCGTAGATATTTGATTTATTTTGTGCATCACTAAACTGTTTGTTCAGGTTATCGTATTTGTTCAAAACTTTATCCTCGGCAGAAAAAAGCTGAATGGTTTTCATTCCGTTTAACGATTCCTGAAGATAAGCGGCGGATTTAGCCAGGCTGGTTCGCGAAGTATTGTATGCTTTTCTGATTTTCTTTCGCAGGTAATTAATTACCAGAATGATAAGTGGAACCACCAGCAAAAGTACCAGCGTGAGACGCCAGTTGAGATAAAAAAGATAACCTGCCAGCGCCAGAGTTTTTATACTGTCGGCCAGTAATCCGAGTATTCCTGCTGCAAACGATTCCGAAATCGACTCCATATCACTGGTGAGGCGGGAAAGAGTTACGCCAATTGGCTTCTTATCGAAATAACTTAAAGGGAAACGTAACGATTTACCAAATAATTCTTTACGAAGATCAACTATGGCCAGCCCTCCCGCTTTTGAAAAGGAGTAACTGTAAAAACCATCGAAAAGAATATTAATTAAAAGTGCAGCCGCTAAAAAGAGGGTCTGCCTGATTAATCCATCAACATTCCCGGGTACAATGAAGTTGTCAACAATATCTTTCACCAGCCAAAGGAATAAAATGCCGGCTGCAGTTGTAACAGGAATTGAGGCAATACTCAGGAAGAACCACTTTTTATGTGGTTTAAAGTAGCCGGCAAACTTTCGGAAGAGCTGCCAGTCCATGTTTTTAATTATCTTATTTTTTCCTCTGCTCATTGTGTTTTTTCAGCTTTATTGTCACCTTCCTGCTGCAGCCTTCCAATTTCGCGGTAAAAATCTGATTGCCTGAGCAAGTCCCGGTGATTGCCTATGGCTGTCATTCTCCCATCTTCCAGCACAATGTTAAAATCGGTTTTCTCCAGCACACTTATCCGGTTCGAAATAATCAGCAGGCTTTTAACTGCGTGATTTTCCACAATTTGTTTAATCAGAAAACGTTCCGTATCAGTATCAACCGCAGAAAAAACATCATCAAGTATCAGCAGTTCTCCCTGTGTATAAAGTGCCCGTGCCAGGCTTATCCGTTGTTTTTGCCCACCCGATAACATAACCCCTTTTTCGCCCACCAACGTTTTTTCCTGCATGGGAAAACGTTTTAGTTCATCGGCAAAGGCACTTTTGTAAATAACCTCTTTGAATTGTTCTTTTATTATTTCTTTTTCAGCCGTTAGTCCGACGTTGTTTTCAATGGTGTCTGAAAACAGGAAAACCTCCTGGCTTACAGTATTTACAATCGAGCGAATATCTTCACTTTTCAGGTTATAAGCATCTTCTTTGCCAAAGAAAACCTGGCCTTTCCCGGGACGTAAATATCCGTTTAAACAGTTAATTAACGTAGTTTTACCGGAGCCTACCTTTCCGGTAATGCCTACAACCTGGCCGGGTTGAATAGAAAACGAGATATCTTTCAACACTGGGTTTTCACCATTGTAATAGGTGAAGTTCAGGTTTTTTACATGGATACCCTCTTTAAAAAGCTGATCTTTTTTCGTTTCGGGCAGCGATTTTCTTACGTAGTCGGCTCCTTTCCTGTCCATAATTGTTTGAATACTGCTGATGCCCACAAACCCCTGCTGAAAAACTGTGAGCACCCATCCCAGTCCCATTATCGGCTGACTTAAAAGTGCTGCGTAGGCAATAAACTCAGTGAGCTCACCAATGGTGAATTTACCGTCTATAACATAAATTCCACCCACAAAAAAAATGATAACTTTTAATATTTGACCCAGGTTGTAAAGCAGCGGTAAAACAAATGAACGGATCCATGAAATTTTTAAAGTTGCATTGTAGTGCTTAATATTTTCTTTTTGAACCTCACCTTCGGCATGGTCATAGATATTATAGCTTTTTATTACGCTGTTGCCCGAAAGGAAAGAGATGATTTTTCCGGAGAGCTTTTGCAATGTATTCATACTGTAACGTGTATTCTTTACCATCACTACCATCCCGATACGAACAATTATAAATACCACCACCATTGGTATGATACAGTACAACGTGAGCATAGGCGACAATTTCCACATTTTGTAGGGAGTAAGTGACAATGACAAAAGAATGTTTCCGATTTGTAAAATGCCAAATCCTGTAATCATGCGCACTCCGCTAATGTCGTTGTTAACGCGTGAAATAATTGTTCCGGTAGAATTTTCATCGTAATAATCTTTTCCAAATGAAGACAGCTTTTTGAACATCTCACCTTTTAACTGTCGCTCAATCAATCGGGCCGGAAAAAAAATCAGTATCCGCGAAAATGTTCTGACCAGGATTAATCCTACCGCCAGGCCAACAATAATTAACACATTTTTATGAAATTCAGCCTCATTCCCTGCACGGCCATCTGCAATCAGGTCAATAGCTTTCTGGATAAAGCCTGGAATAGTCACCGAAACCCAGACGGTAATTATCAGAAAAATGATTCCGCCAGTGTACCACCACCGGTATTGATGTGTATAATTTAATAAAAACTTTAGTTTCGAAATCATGATACGGTATCCCCGTTATTGTCTATTAAAGTTCGGCACACCTTAGCATTTGTTCCTTCTGCCAGTTGTAAACCAATTCCGGTAAACTTTCCTTATTCCTGTTATAACGCTGAAGCAGCACTTCGGCCAGGGTGACACCACTATCGGTGATTTCCCGAACCGGTTCGAGAAACAGGCTTTCGTTTTTAATGCCTGGTCCTTCAGCACGCCGATTAAGACCCTCCAAAGCAATCCGATAAATAATTTTAGAAATATTTCCTGCATGCAGATTGCCACTTTCCGCTTTCAGCGCTTTTACCGGCATTTGTGAACGCATCTCCTGCATTGAATCAACGTTCCATCCTGAAATTAGTTTATGAGCTTCTTCCAGGCTTTGATTGTCGTACAGTAAACCAACCCATAAAGCGGATAGTGCAGCAATATGAGAAACGCAATTGGCATCCGCACCCCGCATTTCAATAAATTGTTTAAGACGGACATCGGGGAAAACCGAGGAAACGTGTGTCTCCCAATCCTCCATGGTTGGCTTTAACATGTGCTTCCCCTGAAAAAACTCCCTAAATGTGAGGCCATTTGCAGAAAAATAATCGCCCTCGCGAAATATAAAATACATGGGTACATCCAGCAAATAATCTACCCACCGCTCAAAACCAAATCCTTCATCAAAAATAAAGGATAAAAACCCACAGCGATCGGGATCAGTATTGTTCCAAATGTGTGAACGATAACTCAAATATCCATTTGCTTTTCCTCCCGAAAAAGGGGAGTTGGCAAAAATGGCGGCAACAACCGGTTGGAGCGCTTGCGACACGCGCATTTTTTTTATCATATCGGTTTCGCTGGCATAATCCAGGTTAACCTGAATGGAGGCCGTGTTGGTCATCATCTCCAACCCAAGTTCTCCTTTACCCGGCATATGATCTTTCATCCATTGGTAACGCTCTTTTGGTACCCAGGGTACCTCGTGGAAAGTTGACAACGGATCAACGCCCAGTGGAAGACTGAAAAAATCATGTTTAAGGCAAATTCCATTCAACTCCTGAAAATGCTTTCTGGTTTCCTGGAAAGTTTCATGGATTGTTTTAAAATTTTCACCCGAAAGCTCAAATTGACCACCGGGCTCCAGAGTGATTGAAGCGCCGTTTTTCAGAAGACCTATGGTCTTTTCCCCTTCCTTTACAGGCCGCCAGCCATCACTTTGCATTTGTGAAAGAATATCACTTATTCCGGAGTCCTGGTTGAAGCCAAGCCGTTTATAATTGCTCCTGCGAAAAAGAAATTTTTCATTTTCAGTGCCAATGCCCCATTTTTCAGGAGGCTTGCTTCCCTGATCAAAATATTCTATAAGTTGCAATTTATTTTTTATCTCCGCTTTCTTTTCTTTTTCTGTCATTTAATTGATTCATTAATATAAATCCCCTGGTTACTTTGAATTTAGAATACTGTCAAGAACATATTTCGCTACATTACGGTTTTTCCCAATGTAAGGATAATTGTGCATCGACAACATGGCCGGGGCATTCAGTTCAACCACTATATAATTATCAGGAGAAGGTGCCATTTCCAAATCTTTAATTATGATGTCGACCCCGGAAATTTTCAG
>JBEPWX010000181.1:5635-6524 GCA_041642235.1 Mariniphaga sp. | reverse complement strand
ATTGAAAACTTACAATTTTAATAACATGAAAGCAGATTAACTTCTCCGTTTTCCAGGAAAGTTCTCCGTTTGAAAAAGTTTATTAAATCCTAAAATCTTCTGAAATGAATGAAAAATATTTTTGAAGTAAAATTTACAATAATAATTACTACTTTGTCTGTGTGTAATTTACTGTAAAAAATCATGAAAAAAAGATTCGTGCTTGCTCTGATGGTGTGCTTTACTGCCGGCAGTTTATGGGCAATTGCTCCTGCGGGGAAAAAAAATTTTGTAGGTGAGTGGAAATTTAATATTCCTCATGCACCCAATGGTTATCAGCAGGGAACCATTTCCATTGTGGAAAATAAAGGAAATCTGAATGGGGAAATAATGTTTTCGGATGGTGAAAAAATAAAAATGGAAGAAATGTCAGTTACCAATGGGGTACTAAAGTTTCAGATTTATGTGGAATCCGGATATGTAAATGGCAAGGCCACTATTGAAAATGATAAGTTTAAAGGCACAGCCAATACTCCTGAAGGCAATATTCCCTTTGAGGCTGCAAAGGTGAGAAAAAAGGACAAAGAGTAATTGGGCAATCGTCTTATTAATAGTGATATGCGAACCTGACATCTCAGGTTTATACCGACTCATTAATGCAGTATGTCCCGGTCGAATCCACATAAAGACAATTCAGCAAGTTGTAGGATCATAGATTAATCTTATTAAAACAAAGAGAAAATCCTTTCTTTAAAAATTCTTTAATCTTTTTTAGCTAAAGAACACATTACGTTGCACGAGTTAAAATTTATAAGTATAATTGCATTTATATAATTATAATATGAATTTCAGTTCAACACATCATGGCCATCATACAACTACCTGACTTAGGTAGGCCGCTAATGGTATG
>JBEPWX010000181.1:0-5625 GCA_041642235.1 Mariniphaga sp. | reverse complement strand
GGTATGTTGAGTAATTATAATAAGATATTGAACCAGGGGCTTGCCAGAAAGGCAAGCCTTTTTTTATAATTTGCCATCTGGTTTTACTTCAAGGAGAGAAAAAATAAATTAGTAATTAATTATGGAAAAATTAAAAATTGCCATTCAAACTAAGGGCCGTTTAAATGAAGATTCTATGCAACTCATCCGGGAGTCGGGAATTGAATTGGCAGTTGGAAGGCGGACACTTGTTGCTGTTGCAAAAAACTATCCCATGGAAGCCTTATTTCTGCGCGATGACGATATTCCGCAAACGGTAGCCGACGGAGTTGCCGATGTAGGTATAGTGGGTGAAAACGAGATGCTGGAGAAGCAGGAAAATGTGGTAATTGCAAAGAGATTGGGATTCAGCAAGTGTCGCCTGTCATTGGCCATTCCCAAAACAATGGAATATACGGGCCCTGATTTCTTCAACAATAAAAAAATTGCCACCTCCTATCCGGTCATCCTACAAAAATATCTGGATGAAAATAATATAAAAGCTGAAATTCATGTTATAAGCGGATCGGTAGAGATAGCTCCGGGCATTGGCCTTGCTGATGCCATTTTTGACATAGTCAGCTCTGGCTCTACCCTGGTGAGCAATCGTTTAAAAGAGGTGGAAGTGGTAGTGCATTCGGAAGCAGTATTAATTTCAAAGCCAAAGCTTCCTCCAGCCAAACAGGAGATTTTGAATGAACTGATTTTCCGCATGGAATCAGTACAGCGTGCGGAAGGTAAAAAGTACATACTATTGAATACTCCCAATGAAAAAATCCAGGAAGTTGCCAATTTGCTTCCCGGCATGAAAAGTCCTACGATTGTCCCGCTGGCCCAGGAAGGATGGAGTTCCATGCATTCAGTTATTGCCGAAAATGATTTTTGGGAAATCATCGGAAAACTTAAAAAAGCCGGCGCAGAAGGGATATTGGTGGTTCCGATTGAGAAAATGATTTTTTAGGAACAGGGAAACTAAATATCATATGGGTGGAAATCGAACAGCAAACAGTGAACAACAAATAGTGAACATCAAATGAAAACATACATTAACCCACCGGAAAATCTTTGGTCACAAATTTTGCAACGTCCATTGACAGATGTTTCAAACTTGCACGAATCAGTCCGGAAAATTCTGAATGATATAAAACTAACAGGAGATAGTGCTTTACGAAAGTATACCCTGCAGTTTGATGGTGTTGCACCCGAACAGTTCCAGGTGCAGGAGAAAGAACTTGAAGCCGCAGAAAACATGTTGGGGCCGGAATTAAAAGATGCCATAAAACTGGCTGCCCGCAACATTGAAAATTTTCATTCTGCCCAGATGCCCGGAACTCTCAAAGTGGAAACAATGCCGGGGGTTACCTGTTGGCAAAAAGCTGTTGCTATAGAGAAAGTGGGATTGTATGTTCCCGGAGGTACTGCCCCATTATTTTCCACTGTACTGATGCTTGCTATTCCAGCCCGTATTGCAAAATGCAGGGAAATTATATTATGTACGCCTCCTGGTAAGGATGGTACAATTCATCCTGCAATATTATTTGCCGCAAAATTTTCGGGAATAAAAAAAGTATATAAACTTGGGGGAATTCAGGCCATTGGCGCAATGGCATATGGAACTGAGACTATACCAAAAATGAACAAAATATTCGGTCCCGGGAATCAATACGTTACTGCTGCCAAACAACTGGTCAGCATGATGGATGTGGCCATTGATATGCCCGCAGGTCCATCTGAGGTAATGGTTGTGGCCGATAATACATCACATCCTGAATTCATAGCTTCCGACCTGTTGTCGCAGGCAGAACATGGAGCCGATAGTCAGGTGGTGCTTTTGGCCGATAGCCTAAAACTGGTGAAAAAGGTGAAAAAGCAAATAACTACTCAACTGGAAAAACTTCCTCGTAAAAAAATGGCTGAAAAATCCCTGGCGAACAGTGTACTTATTGTGGTAGAGAATGAATCTGATAAATTAGACTTGATAAATGCCTATGCTCCTGAACACCTGATACTCTCAACGGCCAATTACGAAGCACTGGCAGAAAAGATTATAAATGCAGGCTCGGTATTTTTGGGAAACTATACACCCGAAAGCGCAGGCGATTATGCTTCCGGAACGAATCATACCCTTCCGACCAATGGCTGGGCCCGTACATATAGTGGTGTTAACCTGGATAGTTTCATGAAAAAAATAACATTTCAGGAAATTACAAAAGAAGGATTGAAAACAATTGGACCGGCAGTTGAAACAATGGCAGCCGAAGAGCAACTGGAAGCACATAAGAATGCGGTTACGGTAAGGTTAGAGGAAATAAGGCGTTAAAGCAAACACTTTTATATATCTAAAGTAATCTGCTGAAAGAAATGATGTTCGGAAATCAAAAATATAATATACCAACAGAATGAACTTAGACAAACTACTCCGCAAAAACATTATATCCCTGCAACCTTATTCTTCGGCACGCGATGAATATTCAGGAGAAGCGATGGTTTTTCTTGATGCTAATGAAAATCCTTTTAACCAGCCGTACAACCGCTATCCTGACCCGCTGCAAAGAAAACTAAAAGAAAAAATTGCCGGATTAAAGAACATTCCACCAGAGCAAATCTTTCTGGGCAATGGAAGCGATGAACCCATCGATCTGCTTATACGTGCATTCTGCGAGCCTGGCGAAGATAATATTATTATAATCGACCCTACATACGGAATGTACCAGGTGGCAGCAGGAATTAATAATGTGAAGGTGATAAAAGTGCCACTTACAGATGAATTTGAATTAAATTCCCGGCTGCTTTTGGAATCTGCAAATGACAATACAAAGCTGGTCTTTCTTTGTTCACCAAACAATCCAAGCGGAAACAGCATGCAAAAAGAAGCCATACTGGAAGTAGTACAAAGTTTTCAGGGAATTGTGGTACTGGATGAAGCTTATGTTGATTTTGCTCCTGAAAAATCACTCCTGCCTCAACTGGATAAATTTTCTAATCTGGTAATCCTGCAAACATTTTCGAAAGCATGGGGCATGGCTGGAATTCGCCTGGGAATGGCTTTCTCACATCCTGAAATCATCTCCGTCCTGAATAAGATAAAATACCCTTATAATTTAAATATACTCACCCAACAAAAGGCATTGGAGTTGGTTGAAAACAGATTGCAAACAGAGACTTGGGTAAAACAAATAGCTGCTGAACGGGATAGAATGAGTAATATGCTGAAAGAACTTCCATTTGTAATAAAGATTTTTCCATCTGATGCAAATTTTATTTTAGTAAAAATGCACGATGCACGAGGTATTTATGAATTTTTAAAAGATAAAGGGGTGATTGTCCGCGACCGTTCCAAAATATTTCTCTGTGAAAACAGCCTTAGGATTACAACGGGTACACCGGATGAGAACAATCAGTTGATAAATACACTAAAAGAATTAATATGATTTTTATCATTATATCAGGAAAAATTACGAAACTTAAAATTTATCCTGAAAACACCCCCAGAAATACAAGCACAGAAACAAAAGGAAAACCGGGTAAAGAATAAAAAACATGAAGAGAGCATTATTCATAGACAGGGACGGAACATTAATTTATGAGCCGGAAGACGAACAAATTGATTCATTAGAAAAGCTGGAGTATATACCCGGAGTTTTTCGAAACTTGTACCTGATTCAAAAAAATCTTGATTATGAGTTGGTAATTGTTTCCAATCAGGATGGACTGGGAACAGCTTCCTATCCTGAAGAATCATACCGGCTGGTTCAAAATAAAATGCTTCGTGCTTTTGAAAACGAAGGAGTGGTGTTCGACGATATTTTAATCGACCGAAGTTTTCCCGGCGACAATTCCCCCACCCGTAAGCCACGAACAGGACTTCTAGCCAAATACATGAACGGAGACTATGATCTTGCTAACAGCTTTGTAATTGGTGACCGTTTGACAGACATTGAGTTGGCCAAAAATTTAGGAGCCAAAGGGATTTTATTAAACAATGGAGCGCTCTCGGAAGAATTGATTGCATGCGGGCTGGAAAATCATTGTGTGCTTGTCTCAGAAGATTGGGACGATATTTATGCTTGTGTGGCAGCTCCTCAACGAACAGCTGAAGTGAAACGAACAACCAAGGAAACGAATATCAGGGTGTTTTTAAACCTCGACGGTTCGGGTGTATGCACCATTTCTACCGGGTTAAATTTTTTCGACCACATGCTCAATCAGATCGGACGTCATGCGGGTATTGACCTGGAAATTATGGTTAAAGGTGATTTGGAAGTTGATGAGCATCACACAATAGAAGATACAGCATTGGCATTGGGAGAAGCTTTCCAAAAAGCCGTTGGAAATAAAACCGGAATGGAACGTTATGGATTCTGTCTTCCAATGGATGAATCCCTGGCACAGGTAGCTATCGATTTTGGAGGACGTCCGTGGCTGGTCTGGAATGCTGAATTTAAACGCGAGAAAATAGGTGATATGCCAACCGAAATGTTCATGCATTTTTTCAAGTCGTTTTCCGATGCAGCAAAATGCAACCTAAATATTAAAGTGGAAGGTGATAACGAACACCATAAAATAGAAGCCATTTTTAAGGCACTTGCCAAAGCTATAAAGATGGCAATCCAAAAAGATATTTACAATTTTGATTTACCATCAACAAAAGGAACATTATAACAGGTAATCACTGTATTAAATTTAAAATATTTTCCGACGGATGCCTAATTATTAATACACATGGAATCTATAAAACCATTGCGTGAAAAAAAGAATACAGCTATTTTACTGATTCATTGCCCAGATCGGCAAGGGATACTTGCAACCGTTACGGAATTTCTAAACAAAAATCGTGGCAACATTATTTACCTTGACCAGCATGTCGACCGGCAGGAAAAAATATTCTACATGCGGGTTGAATGGGAACTGGATGGTTTTGCTATACCAATAGAAAAAATCGGAGAATATTTTGAGACACTTATCAGTTCCCCACTGAACATGAAATGGAAACTTTATTTCTCCGGTGAAATTCCCCGCATGGCTTTATTTGTTTCCCAGATGCCCCATTGCCTGTTCGATATTCTGCCGCGTTATACAGCAGGTGAATGGGACGTGGAAATACCACTCATAATAAGCAACCATGAAGTTTTAAAACCGGTAGCTGAACGATTCGGAATTGAATTTTATCATTTTCCGATAACTGTTGAAAATAAAGATGAACAAGAAAAAAAAGAAATCGAACTGTTAAAGAATAACAGAATTGATTTTGTGGTTCTTGCACGTTATATGCAAATTCTTTCACAGGATTTTGTGAAAAAATATGCCAACAAAATCATAAACATCCATCATTCATTTTTACCTGCATTTGCCGGTGCCAAACCTTACCATGCCGCACATAAACGCGGTGTAAAAATTATAGGTGCCACCAGCCATTATGTAACTTCCGATTTGGATGCAGGACCGATTATAGAACAGAACGTTACACGCTGCAGTCATGTAGATACCATACAAAACTTAATTCGCAAGGGTCGTGATTTGGAGAAAATTGTACTTTCGCAGGCAGTGTACAAACATTTGCAACGGAAAATTCTTGTTTATAACAACAGAACTATCGTTTTTAATTAA
>JBEPWX010000180.1:0-6530 GCA_041642235.1 Mariniphaga sp. | reverse complement strand
AGGAAGTAACTATAGGGGGTAATGATTTTACTTTTTCTGATAACTTAACTATTGTTCTTGACAAAAAATCTTCTTATGCTGATCGTTTTGCAGCAGAAGAACTGGTAAATGATCTTAAAAAAGAATGGAACATTAATGCAAAGGTTGTAGGGGAGAAACAGGGGAAAGCGATTGTTTTAACACGTTCGAATCCTCCACGTAATTTAAATAAGCAAGGATACCAGTTAACTACAACAGAGAATGAGTTGGTTGTTAGGGCGAACAGTGAAGAAGGACTTTTCTACGGTACCCAAACTTTGTTACAGCTCATCAAAAAATCAAGAGATGGTTATCTTATTCCAGGAATAGAGATTACTGATTGGCCGGATATTAAAAAAAGGGCTGCCCATTACGATACGAAACATCATCAGGATACACGTGCTTATGTAGAGGATTTCATAAAAGACCTTGCACGATATAAGATCAATCAGTTGGTGTGGGAATGGGAAGATAAGCTTGAATATAAGAGTCATCCTGAGATTGGTGCACCAGGTGCCTTTACCATCGAAGAAATGCAGGAAATGACTGAGTATGCAAAAAAATATCATGTGGAAATGATACCACTTGTACAAGGGCTTGGTCATGTTAGTTTTATTTTGAAGTGGCCTCAGTATCGCCATCTTAGAGAGATTGAAGATTCTAACTGGGAATTTTGCCCTTTAGAGGAAGGGTCTTATGATCTTCTTTTTGATCTTTGGGAAGAAGCTATTGAAGCAACACCAGGATCGGAATACATTCACATTGGGTCAGATGAAACTTACGAGTTGGCTGCCTGTGATGAATGTAAGGCTAAAGCAAATGAAATTGGAGCCAGTGGAGTTTATCATTTATTTGTTAAGAAGGCAACAGAACATCTGACAAAATTCGACCGAAAAGTAATGGTCTGGGAAAGACCCATGGGATGGCAGGAAAATTCGTCTCCGGTTAAAGATTTTGAAATTTCCAAAGATATAGTTCTTACTGAAAGCTATCATTATGAAACTCCTGATTTTAAGTATGCCAAGCAAGCAAAAGATCTGGGATATGAACTGTACGCTTACGATCCAAACCCGGGAATAGAGCCATTATTTCTTCCCTATAAATTCAAATTAAAAAGAGGAGAAAAAGTCGCCGGCAGTTTGGAAAATTCATATCAGTTTCTTACCTCAACTGCGCTTTCAGGCGTTTTCGATGGTATGATAAATACTTCGTGGGATGATTCAGGTCTGCACAATCAAATGTGGATGCTAAGTTTTGTAACTTCTGCCGAATATTCCTGGAGTGGAAGTAAACCCTCACTACAGGCGTTTGAAAATTCTTTCTTTAAAAATTATTATGGTCCTTCAGTAGAAAATATGGAAGAATTATATTACCTACTGAACGAAGGTGCCTATTATTTTGCCTGGACATTCGAACGGAACGTTTGGCATCATGGCGATATAGGGAAAACTCATCTACCCGATCTGCCAAGAAATGATAATATGGAGTACGATGAATACTGGAACAGAGAATACAGCCAAAAAATTGCTGAATCAAGAGAGATAATTGATAAAATGGACAGGGTACTTCAGATTATTGGCAACAATGAAAAAGCAGGTGTGAAAAATGAATATGATTTTGAAATATACCGGACACTGGCAGAATTAATTAAACACACCGGTATGACTTATCTCGATTTATCAAATCTTGAAAAAACAATAAAGCAGGCACATCGACTGACTTTCCTTGATAAGCAGGAAGCTTATGATGAACTGGAAAATGCGCAGGAAAGTATTGAACAGAGCCTGGAGAGAAGGGAAAGGGTTTATAACGATTTGGTTGAAACCTGGGAACAGACACGCTTACCTAAAGGAATGTCAACTCCTCATAAAGAATTCTTTCATCAACAAGACAGAGCCCGCCATTTTGCATTCAGAACAGCTGATATGTCGTATTTAATTTATGATGAACAGCTGCTTGATATGGAAGGTTATCTTGAAGATTTAAAAGAATACATGGAGTATTATAAAACTTTAATAGGCTCCTGAATTAAATAACCATAATCACCTGAAAAGAAAAGAAAAATGTGTGCAGACTTGATAGTTTTAAATGCAGCCGCAAACGAATCCTTCGGCTAAGCTGTCAAGATATTCTTCTACATTTTTCTTTTCCTTCCTGGTGCCTTTACATTGAATGCAAACAGGCAGTAAAACATCATTGTTGGTAACCATTTTTTCAGGAGGGTATGAATTTGCACATACAAAACATTTTAATTTTTTCATCTTACTTCAGTAGTTTCGCAGGCAAATATATTCAGAATTTAAAGAATTTTTCAATGGATGAATTTAATAAAACCTGAAATTGTAAGGTATGTAGAATGTTAATTTCAAAAGCAGGCATCAATCAGGAGATTATGTAAAAGGCAATGAAAAAGGTAGGTTAGTTTTTTTCATTGCCTTTCTTTTTTATTTTAGTGGCAAGGAGAATTCGAAAGAATAAAATTATAAAAATCACTCAGGCCAACTTCTCTTACTGCATTAGATACTCTGTTGAAAAAGTTAAACATAAATCATTTTTCTGGTCATTCCTCCATCAACAACTAAGTTTTGCCCTGTTATAAAATCATTCTCCGGATTCAACAAGAACAAAACCATACGTGCAACATCTTCCGCCTTGCCAACTCTGCCGGCAGGATGTTGCCTGTGATCTTCTTCCGTTAGCTGGTAGGGATTGGCCATTGATTTTTTCTTTACCCCCGAAACATCTATCCAGCCGGGACTTATGCAGTTTACCTTTACCTCAGGTCCAAGACTTACAGCGAGGGCATGAGTGAGAGAAAATATACCGCCTTTGCTCGCGGAATAAGCTTCTGTGTCTGCCTCTGATTGGAAGGCACGTGTGGAGCATAGATTTATGATGCTGCCTTTTTTTTCCTTTAAATATGGGGCGGTATGTTTCGCACACAAAAAACTCCCGGTAAGATTAACTCCAATTACTTTATTCCATTCATCAATGGAAAGTTCTGTTACAGGTTTATTATTCAGGATGGCCGCATTATTTATCAACCCTGAAATAGAATTGAATTTCTCTGCCGATTTTCCTATTGCCGTCTTAACTTCTTTCTCTGCTGAGACATCACAGGGTAAAAAATACAGATCTTCCGAATTATTCTCTTCCCTGAATTCGTCAATCGCCTCCTGGTCGATTTCCAAAACAGAAACGCTGTAACCTTCGAGCAGCAATTTTTGTGTTACTATTTTTCCAATACCCTGGGCTCCACCGGTAACAATTATATTTTTTTTCATAAAGCTTTCTATTTTTAATAGCTAAACTAATTTAAGAATGCAACCAAACAAGTGAAATTAAAAAATTAATCTCAGGTATTAAAATGAATTTTATTTCTAAACAAATTGAAAGTGGAATTGGATTCAGTGTTTTTGCAGAATTATGATATAAATTATTTGCTGGCTTTGCAGGAGGCATTATTTTCGCTAAAAAATTTAAATGCAGAAAATAATATTGTTACTCCTGTTGCTGGTTTCACAATTGTTGCTGGCACAACAACAGCAAATGTCATTGAAAGATGCTGTAATTGGCCGTCATTCCTACCTGCTTCCCAAAACCCTGGAAGGGCTGACATGGAAAAATGATGAGGTATTTACCTGGGAAGAGAAAGGAGTTATTCATGCTGAAGATGCACGTAAGGGAGGAAAAACAATTATAATAACTCTTCAGGAAGTAAATGCTGCTTTAAATATTAAAGCAGAAGAGCAATTACGAAATTTTTCCGGCTATTCGTGGACTGAAAATGAAGAATTGCTATTACAAAACAGCAGCAACTATTATGTTTTAAATATCAATAAAAAAATACTTGTCTGGTCTGTTAGTATTCCGGCAGAGGCTGAAAATTCTGTTTTAAATGAAAAGGGAAAATTTGTTGCCTACACTATTGGTGATGATTTGTATGTATCATATTCCAATGATAAGCAGGTAATAATTACCAGTGACGGCGGAAACGGAATCGTAAATGGTAAATCTGTGCACCGGAATGAATTCGGAATCAGTAAAGGAATATTTGCTTCTCCCAAAGGAAATTACATTGCATTTTACCGTAAAGATGAATCAATGGTTACCAATTACCCTGTAGTCGATTTTATGACCAGAGTAGCAGAGCATACTCCGGTTAAATATCCGATGGCCGGTATGAACAGCCATCATGTTACTGTTGGTATTTACAACATAGAAACTGGAAAAACACAGTATTTAAAAACCGGTGTACCATTCGACCGCTATTTTACAAATATCACATGGTCGCCCGATGAAAAATCAATTTATATTGCTGAACTGAACCGGGAACAGAACCACATGAAGCTTAACCGTTATGATGTTGCTTCGGGTGAGATGGTAAAAACATTGTTCGAAGAAAAGCATGAAGCTTATGTTGAACCTTTACATCCGCTGCTTTTCTCAAATGTAAATGAAGATGAGTTTTATTACCTGAGTCGCAGGGATGGCTGGTTTCATATTTACAAATATTCTGTTTCCGGTGAATTGAAAGCACAACTGACCAGGGGCAGGTGGGAGACAGCCCGTATTTTAGGTTTCTCAGGGAATGAAAAATACATGTTTATTGAGGCCCATAAAGAGAGTCCGCTTGAACTGCACATCTATCGCGTTGAAATAAAAACCGGAAAAATGGATAAGCTTACCAATGTGGAGGGGGTACATAAAGGAATTTTAAGCACACAGGGAAGCTATGTTATCAACCGTTTTAGTGCTCCCGAAATTCCTTCCCAAACCGGATTGATTTCTGCCAATGGTAAAACCCGTCGAATACTACACATTGCCGACAACCCTCTGAAAAACTATCAGCTGGGAGAGAACAGGCTGTTATCTGTTCTTTCTGCTGATGGAATGACGGACCTAACTGGCAGGCTGATTCTTCCTGATAACTTTAATCCGGAGAAGAAATATCCCGTTATCGTGTATGTTTATGGAGGTCCGCATTCTCAGCTTGTTGATAAAAGTTGGCTGAATGGAGCAAACTGGTGGCAGTATTACATGGCTTCGCAAGGATTCATTGCATATACTATGGATAACCGGGGTACCAATAACCGGGGGCGTGAATTCGAAACTTCCGTTCATCGCCAATTGGGTATCCTTGAGACAGAAGACCAGATGAAGGGAATTGCATACCTGAAGTCACTGCCTTATGTCGATGCTGAACGAATAGGTGTTCATGGGTGGAGCTATGGAGGATTTATGACTCTTAACATGATGTTGCGGAATCCCGGAGTTTTTAAGGTAGGTGTTGCAGGTGGACCCGTTATCGACTGGAGTATGTATGAAATTATGTATGGTGAACGCTATATGGACAGCCCCCAGGAAAATCCTGAAGGATATGCGGAAACCAACATGCTGAATCATGTTGAAAAACTTGAAGACAGACTGATGTTGATTCATGGTGTACAGGATGATGTAGTGGTGATGCAACATAGTATGCAGTTTTTACGTGAATGCGTAAAACTAGAAAAGCAGGTCGACTTTTTTGCATATCCAACACATCCGCATAATGTAAGAGGAAAGGACAGGGTTCACTTAATGGAAAAAATCAGTCGTTATTTTATCGAAAACCTTAAATAAGATTCTTCCTCCGAAGAGGCTGTCGTACCTCAATCTTATTTCAGCCGGGTTTATTTTAAAATCGTTCCAATAAAAATGCCCAGATAAGAACCGAATGCAAAACCCAATATGCCAATGGTCAGGCCGGAGATAATGACTTCCTTGTTCTTTAAGGCTCCGGCTACCGCTGGTACAAAAGGTGGTGAATATGTAAGGGCGGTAATGGTTATAATAGTTGTATCGGCATCGACTTTAAATAACCGGGCAAGCAGCACGTGGATAAACATGGAGCCAAATATTACCCACGATACATACAGGAAAAGCTGAAGAAACTCGAGCTGGAACATTTCACGCAGGTTGGCCATCGATGAAAGAGCAAGGCAAAAAACAATTATAAAATACATTCCAAGCGGAAAGCTTACTCTAAGTTTGTTTAATCGTTTAATCAGAGAAGCCAGTAATCCAAGGGTAGTTATGGCCAGGATTACTACAATAGTCTGTGTCGATTCGTCTTTTATCAAAAGACTTAAACCTCCACCAATCACGAAGATAATGACTGCCACTGATAACGATTTTAATAAAGCAGGGATGTTCCTTCTCTGAAACAAGCCATCAAAATTATCCATTTCTTCGCTCTCATCAGGGGCGAGCATTATATTTTCCGCCTTTCGTATGGTAAATCGTGGTAAAAAGGTATGGAAGAGCCGCTGGGCAATAGTCATTAAAAAAAGAAGGGCGACCGAACCAATAATCAAATCGTAAGTATGGGTCAATATGAAAATATCGGGGCTTACGTTTAAAGCCTTGCCAATTGCAGCAAGATTAGGTGTGCCACCCGTATAAACTCCTATAAGCATTCCGGTTACAGCTGCCGATTCGGTAATTTCCCCGGCAAACCAGTAATAACCAGT
>JBEPWX010000179.1:0-6532 GCA_041642235.1 Mariniphaga sp. | reverse complement strand
ATACCAACATATACCCTGAACCATCAACTGTAGAAGTTGGAAGTCCGGAGCTGTTTAATTTTCCTTATGTGCATATGACAGGGCATGGGAATATCGTCTTTTCAGATAATGAGGCAATTAATCTGAAAACATACCTGGAAGGCGGAGGGTTTCTGCACGTGGATGATAACTATGGACTTGATGAGTTTTTCAGGCGTGAAATAAAAAAGGTTTTCCCGGATAAGGAACTGATAGAGCTACCTGCTTCCCACCCGGTTTTTCATCAGAAATACAGTTTTAGCCAGGGATTACCAAAAATACATGAACACGATAATAAACCCCCTCAGGCATTTGGAATTTTCATTGAGGACAGGCTGGTATGTCTCTATACCTATGAGTCGGATATCAGCGATGGATGGGAAGATGAAGCAGTACACAATAATTCTCATGAGTTGCGTGAAATTGCTTTAAAAATGGGAGCGAACATTCTTTCTTTTGTTTTCAACCAATAGATTAAAGAAGATTATTAAGGGAATAAACTACTGACTTATGTATAATTTAATAATAATAAACAGAAAAAAAATGAAAAAATTTGCTATCGTTTTGGTTGGTTTTCTTTTTGTTACCATTATGGCGGGTGCCCAGGACTATAATACAGGCATCGGCATCAGAGGTGGATTATCGAATGGTATAACAGTAAAACATTTTCTCAATTCTAATAAGGCCATTGAAGGATTGCTTTCTACAAGATGGCAGGGGTTAAACATAACAGGGTTATATGAAATCCACAACCAGGCGTTTGACACTCCCCGCCTGAACTGGTATTATGGTGTTGGCGGTCATATTGGATTTTGGGATGGTCACAGAAATCATCCGTGGTTTAACGATGGAACCTATACAATTATTGGCATTGATGGAATAATTGGAATAGAATATAATATTGAACCTATTCCCTTCAACATCAGTCTTGACTGGAAACCGGCATTTAACATCATCGGGTATACCGGACTATGGGCCGACAGTTTTGCTCTTTCAATCCGATATATTTTTTGATCTATTCATACAGCATATTTAAGGCTGCTCAAATATAATTTTGAGCAGCCTTTTATTTTTCTGCAAAAATCAAACTTCCAGATAAATTTTCAGTATTGCAAACCAAGAATGGAGTAAAATGTTATAACTAACAAACCGAAAAAAAATGAGAAAAATAATTATTTTACTCGCAATACTTTGTTGCATAACAATTACTCTAAGCGCACAGGATTACAACACAGGTATTGGTGTCAGAGGCGGCACTTCAAACGGATTAACCATTAAACATTTTCTTGGTTCGCAATCGGTAATTGAAGGAATATTTGCCACACGCTGGGAAGGATATAATATAACAGGGTTATATCAAATTTACAAACCAGCATTCAATACCAACAGGCTTAACTG
The DNA here is from genome assembly GCA_041642235.1 of Mariniphaga sp. Lineage (GTDB taxonomy): Bacteria > Bacteroidota > Bacteroidia > Bacteroidales > Prolixibacteraceae > Mariniphaga. The sequence continues at coordinate 5,116 of JBEPWX010000179.1, read as the reverse complement.
GTTTTATGGATTTGGAGCGCATATAGGTTCATACAGAGGAGAGGAACACCGACGTTTTGACAACGAACAGCATTACTGGCTATTTGGGATTGATGGCATTATAGGAATGGAATACAACTTTACGGAAATTCCATTCAATATCAGCCTGGACTGGAAACCTGCAATTGACTTTTCACAGGGATTTTATCCCTGGGGAGATGAAGTAGCTTTTTCTCTCAGGTATATATTTTAATAAAAAAAATAATCCTTCCGCAGCATAGAAGGATTATTTAGTTTTATACCAACATTTAAGCTTTCTCCAACTTCAATGTTTCAGTAGGCTGATCACATACCTCAGCCGGACCAAAATATTGTATGGGACCCGGATAAATATATTGAGTTTCCAACGCCCATTCACCACGTTTTGTAACAAAATATTTATATGGTGCACCATCTAAATCAACAAGTGCCTTTTGAATCACTGGTTTCATATGTCCTTGCCTTTTTTCCATATTCATCATCATGGTGACAGGTACTCCTCCGGCAATCCATTCTTCAGCCGGATCAGTAAGGTTACGGACAGAAGCCATATAACCTGTTTTTCCGGCCGAAATCAGCATTGAAGCAGTATATCCTAATGAATAACAATAATCGGAGTCGAAATTGGAAGGTGCTGCACACCGCCCCTCATAACCAAAGAAGTGGTATTGCGTATTAAATTTGCCCTTGAAGCTTCCTTCGGCTGCCATCTCGGTAAGTTTGTTTTTTAACATTTCTCCAAGGAGTTTCTCTGTTTCAATTAGCGATACCTGTACATTTCCATGAGGATCACGATCGAGGGTAAGCTGATTAGAAATACCAGCCGGCAGTGATTTAAATAGTTCAGCTGAATGTTTCGATAATTGCAGTGCCACCCATTCTCTTTGATGAGATTTCTTCAGCATTTTAAATTCTTTTTCAGTATAAGTCCCTTCAGCGAGCAAGTCGTTTAGTTCTGAAATTAATACTTTCATTTCAGGAACAAATTCAATTAACCCTTCAGGAACAAGTACCACACCAAAATTTTCCCCATTTTCAGCACGTTTAGCCACCACATCGGCTATATAATCAACAATATTATCAAGGGTCTGCTTATTTGCAGCAACTTCTTCGGATATAAGAGTAATATTGGGTTGAGTTTTTAAAGCACATTCCAGGCCAATATGAGAAGCAGAACGCCCCATCAGTTTTATGAAGTGCCAATATTTTTTGGCAGAATTGGCATCACGTTGAATGTTGCCAATTAATTCTGAATAAACTTTAGTGGCGGTATCGAAACCAAAAGAAGTTTCAATCATTTCATTTTTTAAATCTCCGTCAATAGTTTTAGGACAACCAATTACCTGAACTCCTGAATTTTTCTGCAAATAGTATTCTGCCAGCACACAGGCATTGGTATTGGAATCGTCACCACCAATTATCACCAGCGCATTCAAATTCAGGCTTTTTGCAATTTCCAATCCTTTATCGAACTGGCTTTCCTTTTCAAGTTTTGTCCGTCCGGAACCGATAATATCAAAACCTCCGGTGTTTCTGTATTCATCAATAATATCGGCAGTCAGTTCTATGTATTTATGATCGACCAATCCACCTGGTCCGCCAAGGAACCCAAACATCCTGCTTTTGGGGTTTATTTTCTTGATTCCATCAAAAATTCCGGAAATAACATTATGACCTCCCGGAGCCTGCCCGCCTGACAATATCACCCCTATATTAACAGGTTCTGCACCTTCTGTTTCATTTCCTTCTTCAAAGGTAATTAAAGGCATTCCATAAGTACCTGGGAATAATCTTTCAATATCCTGTTGATCCGCAACCGATTGCGTTTTTTTTCCCTCTATAAGCTTAGGAATTCTTCCTTGTAATGACTTTGGTAATTTGGGCTGGTATTTTGCCCTTTCTTTTTGCAATGCACTGATATTCATTATTTTTATTTTTTAAATATTACAATTTCATTGAGGTGGCTGTTCCTCATTTGTTACATTTTCAGTCTGAGTTGCAGAAATTGAGTACCTCCCTTTCAAAATTAATTCAAAAATAATGTAAATTTTGACCGGGACTTTTTCATAAATTCTTTACGTAAACAATTTAAAGAAAACTTAAAAAGATTCCGGGCAATCCATTATTTACTGCTGGGGACGTCGGCGTTGCTGGTCCATTCTCTTTTTCCATTTCTCCAAAGCTAGTTTCTGCAAATCCTCCACTTTATCTGATTCATCTACTATTTCAAGTCCAAGGAGTGTTTCGAACAAATCTTCCATTGTCACCAAACCCACTACACTTCCAAAATCATCTTCCACCATAGCCAGGTGTTCCCGGTTAAGAATAAGGTTATCCATAAGCTTGGCAACAGTAAAATTATCATTCACAAAAAGGATTTCACGTTTAATTTCAGAAGCTTTTACCGAATGTTTATCCTGGGCCAGATTTTCCAGTAGGTTATCTTTTAGTATTACTCCCGTTATATTATCGGGATTTTCATGATAAACCGGAATTCTGGAAAAAACCATAGGTTTCACTTCCTTATAAATTTCATCCATTCTCAGGTTTTCATCAACAGTTACTATTACCGAACGCGGAGTCATTATATCTCTTACTTTCAAATTTTCAAGACGAAGAAGATTTTGAATTATTGATTTTTCTTCCCTGTCCAGGGCACCACTTTGCAGACCCACATCGGCCATTGCTGCAAAATCAGCGCGACTGAATACGCTCCTGCCTTTTTCTGTTTTTACCATCCTGGTAATTCCTTTACTCATCCAGACAAACGGTGCCAGAACCACCAGCAATACCCGCAAAGAATTCACTGTGAAAGGAGTTAACTGCTGCCAAAACACAGCACCTATTGTTTTAGGTATAATTTCTGAAAGAATTAGAATGGCAAGGGTCATAGCTCCTGCTATCAATGATTCGTAAGAGGCAGTAAATAAAAGCAGATCTATTTGTTGAGTTCCAAAGATTTTGCCAGCCTGAACACCCACTCCCAATGCTCCGACCGTATGCGCAAAAGTATTCAAAGTCAAAATGGCTGATAACGGCTTATCTATATCTTTTTTCATATTGCTCAGCAAATGTCCTGTCAAAGGCTTTTCCGTCTGCATTCTGCTAATATATGATGGGGTATTACTTAAAAGAACGGCTTCCCACATGGAACAAAAAAAAGATACAATTATTGATAAGGCAAAAAATAAAAATAATTCTGTCATTTATTTATAATTATTATCACGGAGCACATATAAATCGTCTGATATTTTTAATACCGGCTAACTGTTTTTTTGGACACTTTTCCATTTACTAAAATATATATTTCATACCTGAATAAAAAGGCAGTTTCAAATTATTTACAAAAGAAGCATTATTTTTGTTTGCATCCTTTTAATCAGATTGATTTATTACATTCGTTAAGAATCAAAAATTTATTCCTGAAGAATGGAAATATACTCATAAGTATTCACCCTATCATAATTAAAGAAAAGGGAAAAATTTCCCGGATGTATTTTTTACAACCTTACCTCGCGATGATGAAGTGCATCTGGTCATGTACATAAAATAGCAGCCAAAATGAATGATATGGGATAAAGGTTTACTATTTTAGAAATAAAGTAAGAGACCATACCGGAGCATCAACCAATGAGCAACAGGCACAAATAAATGCCTTGATATATGCGTAAAAAACAGGTCAGTTATTCTGAAGGTTAAAATCAGCTTTTTTAACCACTGCAATCAGCTTTAAATCGCTTTTAAAAAGAAGAGATTGTATTATGTTTGTTGAATTACAAACCCGGATTAATAAAACCAAATTACAACGCAATTTTTGAAGGTTATTGAGTAATCCCGGTACGACGCGCCGGGATTATTTCTTTTTAATACTATCTCATTTGTTTCAGTGCTTCATATGATTCAGTTACCGGAAGCTGGCAAGAGCCGTTTCTGCAAACATAAATCAAAGAATTACCAGGTTTATACCGGTCTTTCAGTAAAGGGATATTGCTTTGTCTTGAAGTAATTGCCCATAATACATTGGGCATATATTCCGACTGCAATTCAAGAAACTTTTCTTCTGCATTCTCACCACAAATAGCAACTTCATAATACTTCTCCGTAATTTTTAATAGCAAGTTTCCCCAGTTGGCAAATGCATGCGGATATTTAATAAGATGAGGAACTACCTGCTGAAGCATTTTTTCTGCTATCTCTTTATAACGAGTATTTCCATATAATAAGTACATTTTAAAAAGGTTATCAGCCATTACAGAATTGGCGGAAGGGATAACATTATCTTCAATTTGGAAAAAATTTGGAACTGCCGGTTTAGGATCTTTTGCTGTATATAAAAACAAACCTTTATCCTGATCATAAAAGCGTTTCAATGTAAAATCAAGCAATTTTTTAGCAGATTGCAGCCACTCTTCCTGGCCTGTGATTTCAAACAAAGAATTAAATGCCTGTATAACCAAAGCATAATCGTCAAGAAAGCCAGCTACAGCATTTTTTCCATTTTTCCATGAATGGAATATTTTATCACCCGATTCCATCATGTTTTGCCTTATGAACCGGGCATTTAATAAGGCAATATCTTTAAAATATGAGTCTTTAAATGCCTTATAAGCATTTGTCAATCCATAGATAACCAGTGCATTCCAGGAAATGAGCGTCTTATCATCGAGGCCTGGAGGAATCCTCTTACTTCGCTCCTGCAATAACAGTTTTCTCCATTTACCCACTTTTTCATTTAGTGCATTCAAGGTTAAATCATTTCTTGCTGCAAAATCTTCATCCGTCATATCCCTCAGTAATATGTAATTTCCCTGCTCCCATAAGCCTTTTTGATTTACATTATAATATACAGAAAATAATTCCCAATCCTCATTCAGGGCATCTTTTAACTCGCCGGATGTCCATACATAGTATTTACCTTCCTCTCCTTCGCTGTCGGCATCGAGAGAAGAATAGAATGCACCTTCATCACCCATCAGTTCGCGCTCCAAAAACCGGGCAGTTTCATAAGCTATCTTTCTAAATTCTTCCTTTTTATATTGCTGGTATCCCTTTGAATATGTACTTAATAACTGACCATTATCGTAGAGCATTTTCTCGA
>JBEPWX010000178.1:0-6556 GCA_041642235.1 Mariniphaga sp. | reverse complement strand
TCCCAGTTTGAACCCCGATGGATTTACACGTCACAGTACCTGGGCAAATATGCACCAGAGCATTACTGATGTGACAAATCCCTATTCGCGCCAGTATGCAGAGGTGTGGCCCGGCGGTCGTACCAATCATTACTGGTTTGATCTAAACCGTGATTATATCCCGCTTGCACATCCGGAAAGCCGGGGCAGAATCAAAAAGTTTCATGAATGGAAGCCAAATGTTGTTACCGATCATCATGAAATGAGCGCTAACTCTACCTTCTTTTTCCAGCCCGGGGTACCGTCAAGAAATAATCCCATAACCCCGGAAAGAAATTACGAACTGACGCATGAAATTGCCAAATATCACGCTGATTACCTCGACAGTATCGGGACAGCTTATTATTCGGAAGAAAGTTTTGATGATTATTATTTTGGAAAAGGCTCATCATATCCTGATGTGAACGGAAGTGTGGGTATTCTTTTTGAACAGGCCGGTTACAGGGGACGAATCAGGGAAACCGATAATGGAATCCGGAAACTTGCTTTCGGCATCCGGAATCAGTTTGCTGTGACCTTATCAACCCTCGATGCAGCAATGAATTTGAAAGATGAATTGCTGTCTTTTCAAAAGGAATTTTATGAAGAAGCCCTGCAGCTGGCCGAAAAGAATCGGGTAAAGGCTTATGTTTTTGGCCGTGAAAATGACAGAGTGAACATGAAGGCATTTGTTGATCTTCTTAACCAGCATCAAATTGATGTCTTCCGGAATGAAAAGGATGTCAGCCTGGACGGAAAAACATTTAAGGCAGGCAGCAGTTATATTGTACCTGTGAAACAGAAACAATTTCGGCTGATTCAATCTTTTTTTGAAGAAGTAATAACTTTCGCAGACAGTACCTTTTACGATGTTTCTACCTGGACACTTCCTTATGCCTATAACCTTCCCTATGCAAAGATCACCTCTCTGAAGGATGTGCAAACTTCTGCAGAAAAAATTAGCACCGAAAAAATTACCGGCAGCATAACAGGAGGGGAAAGCCAGCTGGCTTACCTTTTTCGCTGGAACGAATACACAGCACCAAAAGCCTTGTATGCCCTGCAAAATGCAGGTTTATTAACAAAAGTGGCTGCCGATGAATTCAGCTTTAATATCAATGGCAAGAATGAAAATTTTTACCGGGGAACAATTCTTATTCCGGTTCATGATCAACCCCTCAATCAGGATGAAATTTACAGTCTTGTGACTGAAACTGCTGAAAATACAGGTGTCGATTTTTATGGATTATCCACCGGATTATCACCAACAGGAATGGATATGGGCAGTAATAATTTTAATTTACTGAAGAAGCCTGAAATCCTTATGGCAGCTGGAAACAGTGTTAGCAGCAGGGACGCCGGTGAACTATGGTATCTGTTCGATCAGGATTATAAAATCCCTGTAGGTCTGGTTGAACCCAATTCATTCAGATACATCAACTTGAACAGATACAACGTGCTGATACTCCCCGGAGGTTCACTAAACGAACTCGGTGGTGAAACAGCACAAAAAATTAAAGCATGGTTACAGGAGGGAGGTACTCTTATTGCAGGCTCAACCGGGTGGACTACCAAAAATGAATTGAGTAAAATAAAACTGAAAAAGAGTAGTGAACCTGATTCTACTCGCTATCTTAATTATGCTGACCGTGCAAAAGAAAATAGCCTTAATGCAATAGGAGGTGCCATTTTTCAGGCAGAAATGGACCTGACCCATCCTTTATGTTATGGGTACCTGACGAAAGAAGTGGCTGTTTTTAAAACCGGAAATAATGTGGCGGAAAAATTGAAGAGGAAATTTGCAGAACCTGTTAGTTTCACTGAACAGCCCTACCTAAGTGGATTTGTTTCTTCACAAAACCTTGAAAGAATTAAAAATGCACCGGTAGTAACTGTAGAATCATTTGGCAGGGGCAAGGTCATTACCTTCCATGAAAGTATGGCCTTTCGTGGTATGTGGAAAGGTACAAGCAAGTTGTTTTCAAATGCTGTGTTTTTCGGTAGTACCATAAAATAAAATGTGCTTCTTTTTCTGCCTTTATCGTTCGTTAAAGCCAGAGGCATTGATGTTGCTGGGCAGATTACCTATATTTATCCTAAATCTCCTTTGAAATATTGAGTTCCGGTACTTTTTCTGACTCTTTGACTTCGGGTTAATTTTGAGGTATGCCGATTTTTAAAAGAAACGACAGTCTCGTAAATATCATTTATCATTCTTTTTTCATTCAGGAGGGTTTTCAGTTTCTTTAGGAGGATTAACAATATTTTTAAGCACAATTTATTGCAGCAGGGTTTGTGCTTTAAAGGAATTTTGCTGACAGCCGGTTCCATAAGTTTTATTCAAATTTCATTAAGATATTATAGTTTGCTGAATCTCCAGTCTGAAAAAAACGGAGGGCAGGCATTTTACGTTACCGGCAGGAAATGCAACCATTCCCAGATTAAGAATTGCTTTTATACTATTTTTTTAAAGGTTCTATTTCTATATTCACATTTAAACCCTTAACAAATATAACTTCGTATTAAATTCGGTTTAACTTCGCATCAACTTCGCACCAAATTCGCGATTTTACGAATTTAATACGAATTTAGTACGAATTTAGTACAAATTTAATCAGGGCATGTATTGGGATTTGATATTTTTTAGTTTTTTAATTGTCAAGAGGTTAATATTTGTTTTAATAATACCTTTGGAGAGGGTAACTACCTGTTGTGCAAAAAGATGCCAGTTAAAATGGAAGGTCAGGATATAACTTCCTCCTTTTAACTGCTGATCTCATATTGCTCAGCTCATGCTGATTTCTTTTTCACTTTATTTTTTTTAGTAAACATTTGTTATATTTGGGAGTATCATACTGATCTATAAATCTTAACTGATAATTTATGAAAAAATCCAGTTTATTTCTCCTTTTTTTCATTCTCCTCCATTTTTCCAATGCTCAAAATACAATGTATTTTATGGAGAAAATGCCTCAAAAACAATATTTCAATCCGGCACTTATGCCTAAAGTTGATTTTTACCTTAATTTGCCAGGTTTAAATGGATTTTCTGCAAATGCGTATAACAGTGGATTTAATTATTACGAACTTGATGATTTTCTTGATAATTTAAACGATAAAGATTATAATCCCGACAAGTTTGTACAATCAATTGGTAAAATCAACAGGTTTCAGTCTGAGGCAAAAGTCAGTTTGTTTGGTTTTGGTTTCAGGGTAAAAGATAAAAACTTTTTTAGTTTTAATTTAGCTTTGAATAGCACCTTGATTCTGGATGCGGAATCAGATATAGCATATCTTTTTACTGATTATGATGATATCAGAGAAATTAAGTTTCCAATTGTAATTGATGGTGTAGATTTAAATACAAATAATTATATGAGTATAGGATTTAACTATATACGGAAACTGAACGAACATTTAACAATAGGTATTAATCCAAACCTCAATAGCCATCTCGCAGGAATCAAGGCCAGGGATTTAAAGTATGTTGTTGAGATTGAATCCAAAGATAGCTATGGAATAAAAGATTACAATCAAATTTTCACGGGCGAAGTAGTTTTGGGGTTACCTGTCGAAATCAATCCTGAATCTATAACAGATGGAAAGCTGGATTTAGATGAGGGCTTGTTTTCTGATAACTGGGGCGAGGAATTGGAATTTTCTGATATGTTTACAAATAAGAATTTCTCCATAAACATGGGAGCGGTTTATCAGCTTAATCAATGGAATTTTTCTGCCAGCCTGTTAAATATTGGAGCAGGTAACTGGAAAAGAAATGTATATAAGCTCAAGGGAACAGAAGATGATATACTTGTTTATGAAGAAAAGAATAAAATAGGAATACCACCAAAAATTTATATGGGTGCTGCCCGTCAGTTTTCTCCGCGATGGAATTATGGTCTAATGGTCGGGAATACATTTTATCCGGGAAAGTCGCTGGCTTCCGCTACATTATCGCTTAACGGAGCAGTAGGGAGGATGCTTTCCACCTCATTCAGCTATACAGCCGGGTATAAATTTGATAATATTGGACTGGGATTACGGTTACGGTTTTTCCCCGGAATGGATTTATTTGTTGTTACAGATAACCTGGTGCAGGCAATCGATTATAAACGATCTTACCGCCTGTCGGGTTCTGTGGGTATAAACATTTCAACGGGATTAAAAAACCATTTGAATCCGACAGCAGGCAAAATGAAAGAAGCTATCGAAGGCTAAAGAGCAGGATAGGGATTTCAATTCATCAAAAAAGCCCATGAGAAATTTATTTTCCCATGGGCTTTTACTGATAGAACTACAGTTGATTTTTTAAAGCTCGGTTATTGAGAGACCCATGGTGTTGTTCTGGTTTCAACAGTTCCCGGATGTTCTTTATAAGGATCCGGATTTGCATCCCACCAGATTCTTGTAAGCCGGGAATCTTGACCTGCTCCGCCGATTCTTTCCAGTACTAACTGGTATTGCTCTTTGTTGATGAGCTGTTCTTCCGTTGGCCATGGCATTCTCCGGGGCATACGACCATTGAGAGGTGAATTCTCAACTCCCACAAGGATTCTTGGATAGCCGGTTCTTCTATGTTCAACCCAACCTTCGTGTTCCATTGGAAACAGCGCAATGATTTTCTGATTGATTATTTGTTCGAGCTTCTGTTCGTCCGATCCGCTAAGAACAGCAGCATCTGTTTGTAAAAAGTCATCTATTTGCTCCTGAGTAATTTTTTTAGCTTCAATAAGATTATCCAGAGCTTCCTGAATTTCTTCCTGCGATTTGCCGGCATTGAATAAAGCAACTACCTCAGGTAGTTGAGGAAGTGCTTTTTCATATAGCTCCAGTGTATGTTCCAGGGCCAGTTCCATGCCTTGTTTATAATATTCCTGAGCATCTTCCTTACTTCCTTTTAACCCAAATAAAGCAGCTTCCGCTAAATTGAAATAGGTTTCTGAAGCTTTATATAAAGGCAACTCCTGAATTTCTACCCACAACAAATCGGACCATTTGGAAACGGTGTTATCTCCATAGGCATATCCTTCTTCCTGGCTTTCTCCGCTAAGCAGAGGTCGTCCGCGGTATCCGAAATAAGGTACGTCTTCGTATCCTGGAGTCTGAGGAAACCAGGCGGTTACGGTATCAACGTAAACTGCCAGCCTTGGATCGTCATTGTTCTTTAAAATATCTAAAAATGTTTTGGCAACTGAAGATTTATCTACGGTAGCTTTTCTTGCTACCAAATCAACATACCGGTCATTTTGATGATCTGGATAATCATCGATGTTGTAAATGGAAGCATCATCTTCCCGGGTTGTTATCAAATCTTCCTCCGATAAATCACTCATTTGTTCCCGGGCAAGATCTTCATCAGCATAACGTACCCGCAATGCCAGACGTAACCTCAAAGAGTTGGCAAATTTTTTCCACTTATCGATGTTCCCGTTGTACAAAATATCTGCATTTCCATATGAAGGCTTGGAATCATCCATTTCATTAACAGCTTCCTTCAGTTCTTTGAAAAAATCAGCATAGATTTCTTTTTGTTCATCATATTTGGGTGTAGTCACTGCATTTTCTACCGGAAGAGTAGATTCAAAATAGGGAATGTCACCATAGGTATCAGTGGCTCTTGCATATACCCAAACCCGGAGAATTCGTGCAATTGCTTTTTTATTTACTAAATCTTCTGCATTGTCTCTTGTAGAACAGATGTAAATGATATCGCTTAAATTTCTTGCATAATTGGAATACGTGCTGTTCCATACTCCATTGCTTTCACCCATGGCAAATGGTCTGTTTGCTCCTGATACAGACATTCCGGCCCAGTTCCCGGTTGTTCCAAAGCCATTCTCCTGGTTCTCAACAATGGCATTTGCCAGAACCTGAGTAAACAGCATGTTCACATCAACAAGTTCCTGGGTAATAAGGCTTCTTGAAGTATTCATTTCATCGAAATCCTCCGTACACGAGATGTTTATAAATAACATCAGGAGAAAAACCGTTATTGTGCTAATATATCTTTTCATTGTTAAATATTTTTAAAAGGATTAGAATGATAATTTAATGTTAAAACCATAAGTACGGGTAGAAGGCATTGTTAGTGCTTCAATTCCGGAAGCCCCTCCTGAGGTATTTGGAGCTGATTCGGGTGATAAACCCAGGTAGTCCATTTTATTTTGAAGGTACATCAGGTTTCGCCCGATAGCCGATAAAGTAATTCCTGTAAAGGGTGTATTATTCAAGATGGAAGGATTAAATCTGTAGCTCAGCATAACTTCCCGTAATGAAATATAGCTGCCGTCTTCAACAAATTCTTCTCCAATTCCATCCCAGGCTCTGTTGGCCCAGTAATTTTGACCGGGTACTGCTTTTGTATTTTTTTCATAACCGGTAACATTTCCTTCAGCATCTTTAATTTCAACAACTCCATCCAGCACGCCCACATAAGGCATCGGATCGCCTACTGCCGAACCAGCCGGGATATCATCTCCTTCGGTATACCTGGCTTTTGGTCTTCTTCCCTCTACAGTCCATGCGCCGGTGCCTTTTC
>JBEPWX010000177.1:0-6576 GCA_041642235.1 Mariniphaga sp. | reverse complement strand
TCATCAAATGGATATTAGGTCTCAGGTTTTTTATTTCATTCTCGTTTCGAAAAACAAACATAAGATCTTCGCGTCCTTTAAAACATTTTTGAGGAAGAATATCAAAGAGTTCCCCGACATAGTCCTTTATACTGGTATTAATAATTTCTGAAACGGGAAAATCAAGCACGATCAGATCCCCTTTTTTGCTTACCCTCAGAATACCGCTTTTCGAATGAAAAATGATTTCTTTTTCTTTATAATCCAGATGGTTGAAAAGGACATGAGACGTTGCCAGTGTTGCATGTCCGCAAAGATTTACCTCACTTACAGGAGTAAACCAGCGGAGAAGAAATCCATTTTCAGCAGGCATAAAAAAAGCTGTTTCGGATAGATTATTTTCCATGGCAATATTTTGCATTGTTTCGTCCGGCAACCAGTTTTCGAGTGGTATTACCGCTGCAGGATTTCCGCTAAATGTATTTTCAGCAAAGGCATCGACCTGATAAATAAATAATTTCATTCTGCTTCTTTTTATTTAACTGAGTTTTTATCTAATCAACGGTTACTTCTTTTGAAGTTTTGGAGGGACTGTTTTTACTAATGCGCCTGATCTTAATATTTAAATACGCAAATAAAATAGTCATCAATGGGCTGATTATATTAAAAAATGCATAGGGGGCATAGGCCAAAGTATCAACTCCCAGTATTCTCGACTGTGTGGCCCCGCAGGTATTCCATGGTACCAGTACTGATGTCATTGTACCACTGTCTTCAAGGGTTCTGCTTAAAACTTCGGGTTTCAATCCTTTTTCTTCATAAATCTTCCTGAACATGCGCCCCGGAACAACGATGGCAAGGTATTGATCGGAAGCAGTAGTATTAAAGAATATACAAGTTGCTACTGTTGAAGCTACCAGGCTGCCTGTGCTTCTGGCATATTTTACAATTGGTAAGGTAATTCTTCGAAGTAATCCTGCCGATTCCATTACGCCTCCGAAAACCATGGCAGATAAAATAAGCCATACCGTATTGAGCATGCCGCTCATGCCGTAGGTGCTGAGTAACTCATTCACTTTTTCATCGGAGGTGGTTAATGAAATATCACCATACATTGCCTGGATCACAGAAATATAAGAAGCTTTTGCATAATTTCCCGATATGCCGGCAACCGTTTCAATGATTTCAGGTTGGAAAATGACGGCAAAAATACCTCCAAGTAATGTTCCTGCCAGCAGCGATGGCAGGGGAGGGATTTTCATTATAATGATTGTTAGCAGGATGGCTGGTACAAGAAACAGCAAAGGACTGGTATTAAAGGTGCCACCTATAGCTGTTTTTACCGATGCCACATTATCAAATGCACTTGCATAATCAGACGAAAAACCGATCCCAAGGAAAATGAAAAGTGTAATTGTCATTGAGGGGACAGTGGTATAAAACATGTATTGGATGTGGGTAAACAAATCGGTACCTGCCATTGCAGGGGCCAGGTTTGTAGTATCGCTCAACGGTGAAATTTTGTCACCAAAGTATGCGCCGCTTATAATGGCACCTGCAACTACTGCTTCACTCATTCCCAACGCCTTTCCAATACCCAGCAGGGCAATTCCAATTGTGGCTATTGTCGACCAGGAGCTTCCAGTTGCCACACTCACAATGGCACTTACTACTACTGCCGTAAACAGAAACATTTTGGGGCTGATTATATCAAGTCCATAGTAAATCATTACCGGGACCACTCCGCTTAACATCCAGGTTCCTGCAAGCGAACCAATTAATAGCAGGATTAAAATTGATGGCATAGCTGAACTAATGGTGCTGACAATTTTTTCACGAATGGATGCCCATTTTATTCCAACCCGCCAGGCTATTATTCCTGCTATAGAAGCAGAAAGCATCAGGGCTACCTGATTGGCCCCTGCCAGTGTATCATCAAACAGGAATACATTGGTTGTTAATAGTCCAATAAGAATTAATACAGGTATAAGTGCGGTAAATAAACCGGCTTCTCGTTTCATTTAATTTTTTTGAGCTTTAAAAGAACAAACTAACACATTTATGATTAAAAATTTTAACGAATCAGAAGTAAAAAACAAAAAATACAGCAGAATTTCATATTGATTTTATTATGTAATTCATTTAAATCAATACAAATTGTATGAATTATTCCAGACGAATAATTATTTGTTCTTATTTTCGTTTTAATTATTATATAATTCAAAAATGAAGGGATTTTACCTGGTATTTATAATTCTGCTTTTTAATTTTGGTACTGAAACATTGGCACAAAGAAGTAATGGGCTAACTGTGGATGGCACTGTTACTGTTGAACAGGGTTCGGTTGACGGAGCAGTAATTCAAATGTACCGTAACGGACAGAGGTTGGATGATTATGGAATCGGAAGCAATGGGCAATACCGGATAGAATTGAATTACAATAATGATTTCGTATTGATTTTTTCCCGAAGAGATAATTTTTCGCAAAAAGTTGTTGTGGATACACATGTCCCTCAGAGAATACTTCAGGCTGATCCAATTTTTCCATCCTTTCAGGTGAATATAAAGCTGTTTACTGAAATTACCGGGATCGATAAAACCTTTTCTGAGAATGCAGTCATGAAGATTTATTACAGTGAAAATGTCGATAATTTTATTTCCGATCTGTATTATAACGATGCTCAAATAAAACATCTTATTGATCAGGCAATTGCACAGTCACAACAGATTGGTAAAGAGGCTGATCTTTTGGAAGGACTTACTAAATCTGAAATAGCAGAACTCAGGAAAGAATACGATAAGCTGATAAAAGAAGCTGAGAACGAGTATAAAAGAGAAGAATTTCTTTCGGCCCTCGATGGATATAAGGCAGCTAATAAAATATTTCCAAAAGAACAGTATCCTAAAGACCGGATTGCTGAAATTAATGACTTGTTAGGGTTATTGATGGTAGCAGAGGAAATGGATCAGGCATTAAACGCACGGTTGCAGTCACTAATTAATCAGGGTGATTTGCAATTTGAACAGAAGAATTTTGAAGAAGCACGGTCATCTTATCAGCGGGCATTATCTGTTGATGCCGGATATATTCATGCACAGGAACGTTTGGCAGAAATAAAAGAGATTCTCAAAAAACAACAATCTGACAGGGAATATGAAGCTTTAATAGTGGCAGCAGATAATTCATTTGATGAGTTGCTGTATGCTGAGGCACGAAACATGTATGTCAAAGCACTTGAGTTGAAAAGCGGAGAAAAATATCCGCAGCAGAAAATAGGAGAGGTTGATGAAATATTAAAACAGCAGGCTGTTAATGCTGAAAGACTTGAGGGATATAAGGAATCAATTTTCCAGGCGGAGCTGAATTTTGAAAAACAGTTTTACGACAAAGCTATTTCATTCTATCAAAATGCTTTGACGCATAAACCAGGGGATGAAGAGGCCACCCGTAAAATAGAAGAAATAAAATCATTAATGAGCAGTCTGGCCAATCAGACTTTGTACGATAAACGCATTAAAACAGCGGATAAGGCATTTAAAAAAGAGAAATATGAAGATGCGCTTGTTGAATACGAAGAGGCTGCAAAATTAATGCCTTCAGAGCAATACCCTCTTTCACAAATAAAACAAATTAATGCCATAAATGCCGAACAGGAAAGGCTGGCTGCTGAAGCAGAAGCTGAAAAAGCACGACTTGCTGCCGAAGCAGAAGCCGCTGAACAATTACGAATGGCAACACTGGAGGCTAAAAGAGAGTCGCAGTATAATCAGGCTCTTACCCGCGCCGACAGCTTGTTCAGGTTAAAAGAGTTTGAAACTTCACGAAATGAATATCAGGCGGCACTCCAGGTAAAACCTGATGAGAATTTTCCGGAGGTACGAATAAAAGAAATAGATGAATTAATTGTGCAACTGGCTGCTGTTCAAAAAAAATATGAGGCAGCTGTTTCCCTTGGAGATGATGCCTTTGAACAGGAGTCGTTTGAAAGGGCAAAAACAGCCTTTCGGGAAGCACTAGAGGCAAAGCCTGAAGAAAATTATACCCAGGATATGTTGACACAGATTGATTCGATAGTGACAACCCGTAAAAGGCTTGCTACAGAAGCAGAAGCTGAAAAGCTTCGTTTAGCTGCAGAAAAAGAAGCTGCGGAGCAAGCACGTACAGCAGCATTGGAAGCCGAGAAAGAAAGACAATACAATCAGGCGGTTTCACTTGCCGACAGTTTATTTCAACTAAATGAATATGAAGGTTCCAGAACAGCATTTGAGGTTGCCTTACAGATAAAGCCTGAAGAAGATTTACCGGGGCAACGTATTAATGAAATAGATGATCTACTTATTAAGCTGGCTGAAAAACAGAAAACTTATGAGGCTGCTCTTTCACGTGGTGATGAGGCATTAAGTCAGGAATCATTCGAGGTGGCAAAATCAGCATTTATGGAGGCACAGCAGACAAAACCTGAGGAAACTTATCCGAAGGAGATGCTTGCACAGATTGATTCCATAGTGGAAACCAGGGAAAGGCTGGCAGAAGAGGCAGAGGCAGAAAGATTACGTTTGGTTGCAGAGGCCGAAGCAGCTGAGCAGGCACGTATAGCAGCATTGGAAGCAGAAAAGGAAGAAAAGTATAGACAAGCTGTTTCACAAGCCGACAGCCTGTTTCAAATAGAAGAATATGAAAATTCACTTGCTGCATACCGGGATGCACAACAGCTTAAACCAGCGGAGAATTTGCCGGAACAGCGTATAAATGAAATTACTGAAGTTATTGGGCAGCTTGCAGCAGCACAACAAGCATATAATGCTGCAGTGGTACGTGGTGATGGTGCATTCAGCAAGGAATTGTTAGATGAAGCTAAGGTTGCTTTTTTAGAAGCACTGCAAGCTAAACCTGAGGAGGGCTATCCACAGGAGATGCTTGCACAGATTGATTCCATCATAGCTACCCGTGAACGGCAGGCAGCGGAAGCAGAAGCAGCAGAAAGGGCTCGCCTGGCAGCATTGGAAGAAGAAAAGGAAAGGCAGTATAACCAGGCAATATCTCAGGGCGACAGTCTGTTTCAACTGAAAGAATATGAAAATTCCATTTCAGCATATCAAACAGCAATGCAGGTGAAACCCCAGGAGGATTTTCCGGAACAGCGAATATCCGGAATAAACAAACTTATTGATCAGCTGGCTTTGGCACAACAGGCTTATGATGCTGCAATCACACGTGGAGGTGAAGCTTTTAGGCAGGATTTGTATGACGAGTCAAAAACAGCATTTTTGGAAGCCCGGCAAATCAAACCCGAAGATAGTTATCCACTGGAGATGCTTGCACAGATTGATTCAATTGTAGAAACCCGCAGGAGTTTGGCATTGGAAGCAGAAGCAGAAAAGGCAAGATTGGCTGCTGAGGCTGAAGCAGTTGAACAGGCTCGACTGGCTGCACTAAAAGCTGAAAAAGAACGGCAGTATGCCCGTACAGTATCAAGTGCCGACAGCTTGTTTCTTTTAAAGGAATATGAAAGCTCCCGAGCAGCATATCAAATGGCCTTGCAGCAAAACGAAGAGGCCGATTATCCGCAGCAACGCATTATTGAAGTAACTAAAGTTTTAGAGGATATGGAAACTGCCCGACTGGAGCAGGAAAAGGTTGAAAGGGAGTATCAGAATGCAATTAGTTTAGCTGATCAGCAATTCATTGCCAGTGAATTCATTCAGGCAAAGGTTAATTATGAAAAAGCAATGGATTTGAAGCCTGATGATTCTTATGTGAAAAAGCGTATTGCTGATATTGAGAAGTCTTTGTTAGAACTGGAACAAGATGAAAAATACCAATCCATAATTTTGGCTGCTGATACATTATTTCAACAAGAATTATGGGTTGATGCTAAAGCCGAATATGAGAAAGCATTGGAACTCAAAACCAATGAAGATTATCCTAAAGGGCAGATTGTAAAAATAGAGACTTCGCTAAAGCAACTGGAGAATAAAGTTCTTGCTGAACAACAGGCAGCTGCTGAAATGGAACGCCGAAGGAAAGAAATTGAACTTCGACAGCAGGCAATTCAGGAACGGCAGGAAATGAATGAATCCGGACTAAGTCAGTTGTATCAGGAATATATATCTTTGGCAGATGGATTTTTTGACAACAAGATGTTTAATGTGTCGAGAGCATGGTATTATAAAGCCTGGGATTTAAAACAGGAAGAATCCTATCCTCAGCAACGTATTGATGAGATAAATCGTTTGGTCGGCAGTTTGCTCTTAAGCCAGCGTGACCGGGACTATCAGCAGTTTGTTGACCTTGCCGATTCAACCTTCCGCGACAATCAGCTTGCTGTTTCACGTGGTTGGTACAATCGGGCGCTTTCAATAAAACCAAACGAAAGCTATCCGAAAGAACAGCTTCAGGCCATTAATGATTTGGTTGCAGAGCGTATGGCAGGTAGATCTGGGGAGCAGTTTAACAGCCATATTCAAAAAGCAAATGAAGCGCTGGAAAATCAAAATTACAACGTTGCGCGATATTGGTATAAAAAGGCTCTTGAACTGAGACCGGATGACCAGAATACAAAAGAAAAGATAGCGGAAATTCAAGGTACAGTGAAA
>JBEPWX010000176.1:0-6585 GCA_041642235.1 Mariniphaga sp. | reverse complement strand
GACAATCTCGGTACAATGGAATCCAGCACTGTTTCGGCCAATATTTTAATTTCAGGTACAGGAGTAAACGATGCTGATTATGGGGTAAAAAGTGTTCAATATGATGCCGGCACAAATCGTACTTCCATTAAAACAACAGAAAAAATACCTTCAGATATCCCTTTTTCTGACTCTTTTGGGACGCTTTCCTATATGAAATGCACACCTATTGAAAATCTTTCAGCCGCCGGTTTAAGTATCACCGTTTCCGAACCTTTGTTATTACAGGTACTTCCGGGAGAAATTGTGGAAATTAGGGGATCAACAGACAATCTAAACGATGGAAGATATCTGGTTAAAGAAATTATTGATCATGGTGCAAAACAGGAAATTATTATCAACCGGGTGGAGAGAGAAGTGGAAGATCGGCTGCTTAATATTGTTTTGGATGAAGATGATTGTGATGCCTGCCAGATTCAGGATCCTTATACCTGCATTGCCAGCGTGATTTTACCGCACTGGCAGGGGCGTTTTGACAATATGGATTTTAGACGTTTTTTTGAACGACAGCTTAGATTGGAAGCACCTGCACATGTTTTTCTTGTAATTTGCTGGATAAGTTGTGCTCAAATGACAGAATTTGAACAAAAATATAAAGCCTGGCTGGTGGAAATTGCAAAGAAGCAAAAAGATTATGGTCTGTTGTCGACCCGCCTAAATGAACTCATTGACATCATTGGCCGGCTGCGTAACGTGTATCCTTCAGGAATCCTGCACGATTGCCAGGAGGATGAAACTTTGGAAAATGCAATTATACTTAACAATTCGGTTTTGGGAAATGCTTAAAATTTAATACAATGAGTGAAATTCTAAACACGTACCCGGTTTTTGAACGTAACCAGGTACTTACCAGTACCCAGCTTAACAACATGGTCAGTTATCTTGACCAGCAAAACAGGCTGACAAGGGCCAGGTTAATCGGAATGGGGGTGGTTTGTGGATTGGAAATCAGTTACGATGCCGACAATAATAAAATTACAATTACAAAAGGAACAGGAATAACATCCGAGGGTTATCTTGTAAATTTAGGTGAATGTGTAACCGTGAAATACCGGCCTTACACATTGCCTGCGGGCACAATTTACGCACCTTTTGTTAGTAGCGACAATAAACAGGATATCGGTTTGTACGAACTGCTGACCGATAAAGCCGAAAGTGAGCCGGAGGATGAATTGCTTGATGATGAATCTTTTCTGAACGATAAAGTGGTATTGCTCTTTATTGAAAGCTTTGATAAAGATTTGAAATCATGCCTGGGAAAAAACTGCGATGAACTGGGTAAAGACAGAATATTAACACTTCGTAAATTGCTCATTGGAAAAGCGGATTTGCAAACGGTTTGGGACCGCTCCAATACAGGCAAACTTGATGCTGTGTTTCCTGAAAAATTCGACCTCCCGGTTGTCAACCTGCAACGGGTATTGTTCAATCCCAATGACACACACTCTACTGATTATAATGATTTTTCAAAAAATTACGCATCGGCAGTGCTGGCTGTCTTCGATAAACTTGTGGATGCACTTTCAGAAACCTACGACATTTACAGGCCACTCCTACATCAGTCGTATGATGAAAAAAACCCCTTCGAAAATGAACCGTTGATCTCAAAACTAGCTACTTTAAAAAATTTCCTCGACGACTCGGATGCCACATTTACATCGTATCTTGGCATTCAGTATGTTTATGATTTGGTTCAGGATTTGATTCTGGCATACAATGAATTTAAAAATACAGCTTTTGATTTGATGTCAGAATGTATTCCGGATATGAGCCGGTTTCCGCGACACCTGATGCTTGGAGAGGCCATTCCTCCATCACTCTCCCTTTGTGAAAAATCAGAATTCAGACATTATTTTATCCAGCCGCCCATTTACAATTTGCAAAAACTGCTGGTACAGCGTACAATAGCTTTGCACAACCGTATGGTTTTAATGCTTGAAAGTTTTGATCTGAAGCGCATTAATGGGACGGATGGAGAGGCTGGTGATGAAGCCGGTTTTCCAATTCGTATTACACCAAGCCTTGAAAAAACTACTTTGTTGAGCCGACGCTCAATTCCCTGGTATTATAATGTTCATCTGGAGAGTAGTTTTCCCAGCTTAAACAAGTTAAAAGACTACTGGAATTTTGATATCGCCCGGAAATGTCTGCCGGAATCAGAAGGACTGATATTAAATTACGATGACCAGGCCAATGATCAGGCTATAGCTCAGGATAAACTTGCAACACCCCTGTTTTTTGATATTCAGGATTATTCATTTTTAAGAATTGAAGGCCTGTTAGGTACCGATTTTAATCTTGCCTTAAATCAAATCAACAATCTGAAAACTCAATTTAACCTACCTTTTAATATTGTGGCTTTGCAGCTTAATGCAGATGCCGATACAATGGCATTGGATTATCATTGTGGGTTTGAAGATATCCAGGAAGAATACATTTTTTTAAAATCAGACTTTTGTGGATTCACCAATGATATTGTAAGGTTATATTCTTTTGTGGAAAAAAATCAGGATTTGCTGTTTGATGATGAAAATAATGACAATGATTCTGCTCAATATCTCGAAAAAATAAAAGCAATAGTTGATGTTTTAAATGAAATGTGTGAAGCATTACCCGATTGTTTTCATGAGTTCGATTTTACAGGCTTTCAGGAAAGATACAAGTCGTTATTGGTAGAAAGCATTGGGTTTTTTCTGGTCGATTTGGAATTGTTGCAAAAAATAAATATTCGGAACGAAGATGCAAAAGATCAAATCCCACTGATTAATGGACTCATCCAAAGAATGTCGCCACTGGCGTATAAAATTGTTGATCTCCTGTTTTATAAACGATTTCTGCGGCTATATTATTCATTTAGGCGAAGGGAATTTTACCTGAAAAAAGAAACAGGTGTATTTTCAACATTTATACGAAAGCACCGGGGAATTGAACATCAGGCAGGTGTGCCTAAAGGAGGTACATTTATTTTAATATACATTAGTAGTGAAGAAAATACAGTAATTGCCGATTTTAATCTGCCTTACCTTTGTTGTGGTGCCGATAACTGCGTGCCAATGTGCGAAAAAGATGAAGGATTTATATTTGATTTGGCGCCGTTTGCCCGTCCTGATTATGCTGTTACACTGGTTGGTACTGCAGTTGAAATTGATGTGCTGAGAAATGATTATAATATTTTTGGTGCTAATTTGATAATTCAGTCAGACGAAACATCAGAATTTGGAGGTGGCATTCAACAAACATCTGATACGGGTCCTCTTATATACAAACCAAAAAGTGAATTTACAGGAACTGATACTTTTGTTTATGAGCTGATTAATAAGGACACCGGAGCAACTGATAAAACTACTGTTACTGTAGTAGTAAAGGAACCCGACCATGAAATTCGTGGATGCTACAGCATTGAAATATTGCAGTGCTGGGGTGAAAAAGAGGTGAGGGATGCGCTCAGCTTCCGGGAAATTCCGGTGCCTCAGGGAGCCGATATTTTTGAACTACTACTTAACGATTTACACAAAACAGGAGGATTTACCAGCGATGAAATCCAAGGCGAAATATTAGAAAATAGTGAGAGGCGACGCAGATTATTAAATTGTTTGGATATACCCAATGATGATAATACCAGTTACGAGCAGTTGGAACAGCTGATTTTGGAATACCAGAAAGAGAACTGTGAGGGTGTAATTGCTTCAGAATGTTATACTCGTGAAATACTGGGATGCTGGGGCAATGAAAGAATCAATTTATTTCTTGAGACAATTGGCCTTAATCCGGGGAATGATCCTGTTGGAAAACTGCTGAATTACCTGCGAAAAAACAATGGATTTTCAAACCAGGAGGTTAACATTTTGCTCGAAAACGGAACACTCTTCCACTTATTAAAATGCATTTTCCCTGATATCTCAGAAGATATCGGTGGTGATGAAGAGATGGAAATGTTGCGGGAATATCAGTCGAGCAATTGCCGGCGCATTTCCGATGATATCATCCGGGTTGCCGTTGATTTGGAATCGTTGCCGGTTAGCGATATGAGAAGAATTCTGGAAGCACGTGAAATTATGGTCAGCGCTTCTGAACCCAGGGAAAGCGTTGAGAATGCTTTGAATTCAAGTCGCAGTGGTGCTTCTTTATCAGAATCTGAACTAACGATACTGTCAAGAAAAACCATAACAAACATCCTGGATAGCAAAAATATACCGCATGTAACCCGGGAAAATAAAACACAGCTGATACGTAAATTATTTAATACTGCATAAGAATTTTGCACTGCAATCTCTAAATGAACGGACAAAAACATATTATTAATCGACAGGTTGTGGAAGTGGCCACCCCGGAAAGGAGCGGATCCATGTCCATTCAAAATAAAATATCGGAAGTGGTAAGGCAAAAACTACATCCTTCTTTAGATGTTGTTTTTTCCAAAATCTCAGGTAGCAAGGAAATTATCAGGATAGATAAATTAGTCGTCGACCTGGGTACCATTTCAGAAAAAGAATTGGAAAATGTATTTGTTGAAAAAGCGGTGAAGGAGATTGAAGAAAAAATTAATAAACTACTGAAAGCTGAAATTAATAGAGCAATTCCAATTTCTGATAACGGCAGTAATACAGTTGTGCAAAGCAAAATCACAATTGCTTCCAGACCTGAAGATGCTATAGCGCAGTTTGTTTTTTTTCTGAAAACAGGCCGTCTGCCTTGGTGGCATATTTCTTCAGGAACAAATAAGTTTTTGGGGGCAAATGCGCTGGAGAATATTTTTGCTGAAGTTTTAAAAACTGATGCTGAGAGACTTAAAAATGATTTGCTGCCATTGTTCGGAAAAACAGATGTAAGGCAACGGCTTGTATTTCAATTCAATACTTCGCAACTTAATACACTTATTAAAAAGATTACTGAACGCCGGTTTGAACTATTTTATAGCCAGTTTCAGGTTTTACTTAGTAGTTTCAGTTCAGCAACGTTCTATACATTCAAACCATTAATCACTGAGCATTTTTATAAAATTGTACTTAAATACATTCATGAAAAGTTGGAATTGAGCAATGAAGTCAGAAAGATTGATTTTGTTAAAGAAATACTTAATTCCGTATGGAACCAGTTCCAAAAAGGTGAAATAGAAATAACAGGGCAAACCCAGTCTGCAATGGAAATCTTTCGAAATGAAATATTTAACGAAAATGTTCCCGGCAGCGATAAAAATAAGATTGCAGTAAATAAATTGGTTGAACAGTTTTTTGAAAAGCTAAAAGAGAATTCCGCCATACTTATAGAAACCAAAAAAGCTGAACCTGCAGGAACATCATTAAGATCAAATGATAAAACAGGCATCAAAAGCAGGGAGAATAAAGTGTCCCTGTTTGCGCCAAAACTTTCAACTGATGCTGAAAACATCACTATTTATAATGCTGGGCTTGTGCTTGTACATCCTTTTTTTCGGTATTTTTTTGAAGGTTTAAATTTGTTGGATCATGACCTCGGATTTAAAAGCCAGTTTCATGCATTTAAGGCAATTTTTCTTCTGCAATATATTGTAACCGGCGAGGAAAGTGCAATGGAAACCGAATTAATGCTGAATAAGATTTTTTGTGGTATTGATGTGACCGAGCCGATACCGAAAAGTATACCGCTTTCGGCTGAAGAAAAGGAGGAGTGCGTTCATTTGATTAAAACTATTTTGGAGCGTTGGGGCTCTCTAAAAACAAGCAATCCGGATGCCCTCAGGAAAACATACCTTCAGCGCGAAGGCATTTTAAGAGTGGCAGGGGAGGGATGGAACCTGAAAATTGAAAGAAACACTTTTGACGTAATGCTTGAAAAATTACCATGGTCGGTTAATCTTGTGAGATTGCCATGGAGCAGCCAATTAATATATGTGGAATGGTAGATCGAAAAAAAATAAAAGCGAATGCAGCTGATATCGGGCGGGAAATTTCCTGGTTCAGGGAAATTCTGAAAACACGTTCGTTACTGAACGCCAAAAAAGAGACGAAATACAAAAGTGTTTCCGATATTCCACCGCCTAAACTGAATGGCAGCACATCGGAATTTGCCGGTTTTGTTAAAAAACACCAGCTTGATTTTGAAGAGCGTTTTCTGCTGGCGCTGGCCCTGGTTCCCCATGTGAAGCCGGAACTACTCGATATGTTCCTGGTGAAAAATGAAGCTACTCAGCAAATTTATACTGAATTTGGTGGAAAACAAGGAAAAAATCATTCGGGATTTATTCCAACCGGCGAAACGGCTATGTTTATTCTGGCAGGAAATGATCTTGAGAAAAGGTTTTCTTTGCAGCGGTGTTTCGATGGGTTCCATAAATTCAACAAAGAAAATATTCTGAACCTGGAAGAATTGGAAAAATCAGAACCCTTACTGAGTGGCGCTTTTAGTATTTCTCAGGAAATACTTGATTTATTTACAATTGGCGAAGCGCGTAAACCAAATTTCGGCACTGAATTTCCGGCGAAACAGCTTTTAACAAAAATGGAATGGAACGAACTTGTTTTAAGCAGCCATGTAACGTCTCAATTAAAAGAAATTGAAACCTGGATT